>NZ_JBQWIE010000011.1:0-109830 GCF_056745525.1 Parasediminibacterium sp. HNIBRBA5674
CAACCAAAACCCCTCAAGAACTACCCATCCTCACAAACGGGCGGCAAAGATAAGAGAGTTTTTTAAACCACCAAATCATAATTGGTAATCCTCAAAACTATTGTCTAAACCTCTAAAGAACTTCCACCATTTTTATAGTAGCGGGGTGCAAATATAGAACGCAATTCCTAAATAGCAAATTTTTTTCACAAAATATCCACTAAAACAAAGAGTGTATAGCTGTAACCTACGCTGCCAATAGGTTATGCGAATAAAAATGCTACTTAAATACTAGCTAATTTCTTCTCTAATGATTAAAAAAAGTACAAAAGCATACTAAATGATACAGCACAATGCGGCTGTGGAATGTTTGTAAACTTTTTTCTTTTTTCGGCGGGTGAAGAAGCAGGAATTGGTAAAGCTAGCTTAATTGAGTTTGAATGAATTCATTGCTTTCAAAAAAATATCTTTATTTACTTCCCACTTTTTCAAATCACAATTAATAGTAAGTAAAAAAAGTCTCTATTCCTTCTAAATGCTTTTGTTACCCATTTTACATTTTTGTAAATGTGTTCGTAATAAAATTCAGTAACGTTTCCTTTTGTTGTCATATTAACATAAGAAAATTTATCTTTTATCTCGTTCATTTCCAAAATAAAGTTCTTCGTTTTGTCTAACGGAAAGTCAATACCTGCATGATAAGAAAAAGTCAATGCGCCATAGTTCCCCTCAGGAAAAAAATTTAAAGTCCCGTTTTCATTTGTTGTCTGCCATTCAATTGGATATTGTAAAGTGAATTTGTCGCCTTTATAAATGATTGTCTTGTTTTGTTGTCCAAAAGCTTGTGAAGTTATCAACCCGATAAGAATAACTATCTCAAAATTAGCCTCAGGTTCTGAAACAAACAAAGTTTACTCACTTTCTACCAACTACTAACTATCACGTTTCTAAAGCTCAATTTTCCATCCTCGTCAAACTTCCTCACAAAGCCACTGCAAAGCTTTACAAAGTCAGTAAAAAGGTTTTACAAAGTCGGCAAGTGATACATGTTCATTTTTTGTAGTTTCATCAGTAACAATTATTCACCTTTTTAAACTACAAATTACCATTGACGACAAGCAAACCAACCAATTAGGACAGGCTGAAAAAGTGGCTACCTTTTTAACGAGCCACGCTGCCGACCTTACCGCTACACCTGAACTTGGCACTACCCTTTTGCCACAATTACAAGCACAAATAGCTACCACGCTTGACAATGATGCCCTTGCCACGCAAGACAATACCGGCCACACCGATGACAAAAGTGAAGACCGTGTAAACCTTGAAGATGCGGTATTTCATGTAGCTACGGGCCTAGTAAGCTATGCCGATGATACGGACGATTTTGTGCTACAAAACATGATTGAATTTCCCATCTCTACCATTCAAGGGTTTAGAGATATGCGCCTAGCACAGTATGCCGAAACCATACTAGACAAAGTAGCTGTACCTGCGGTTGCTACTGCTTTGGCTGCCAAACACAATGTATCTGCCGCAGATATTACAGAACTACAAACTTTATCTACAAGCTTTAAAGCCAAGATAGCCACGCCACTAGAAAAGCGTGCCGAAGCCGCCGCCTATGGCAAGCTAGTAGATAGAAATATTGCCACCATAAAGCAAACCCTAGAGAAGATTCGCCGAAAAATGAATACCTACCGCAAAACCAATCGCCTACTGTTTGATATGTTTGAAGCGGTAGACGTGCTAGACACTTATGGCCAAGGTGGTAGCAGTAGCAATACCACATCGGGCACAGTAGGTATGGGCGAAACAAAACTCGCCATGCCTATTACCAACTTTAGCGCCGATGCAAGCATAAAACTTACCAATAAAGGGTCTGTTGCGCTAGTGTTTACGGGGCATTTACAAAATGCGGTAGTGGGTACACCCATTACAGTGCCAGCAGGCAGCACCACCACCACTACCCTTGGGGCTATTGCTACCAATCTAGATAGTATTTATGTACAAAACACCAGTACCACTATTATTGGTAGCTATAGCATTAGCCAATAAATAATGCAAGTTTATATAAGCGGGTGTACTAGTACGGTACATCCGCTTTTTTATGTGTGTATCATCCGGCCTACAACAAGAAAAATACATACAATCTATACATCAGTTCATTTAGTCTATATTTACGTTCATTTTTACATTATCTACGTTTATTTTTACATTTTTATAGTACACATTTATAATATTTACGTACATTATAACGTTTTTACGCTTTAAACAAACATACTTATTGTTATATTGAGCCATCAATTGTTCAATATGACAATAAATTGAAAAAATACTAACAATAATGACCATGAGTGCCATTTTTAACCATCACAACATCAAACCAAGACTTGCAGAAATTAATTTACCATTGATGGTAAGTGTGTATGCGAAAGAAAGAGAGATTAGTGTTATCCAGTTAAGTAAAAATATGGGGCGATCAGCTAGTTATTTGCACCATCAACTAGCCAAACCAGACCAACCAGTATCGCTACTGTTACTGTTAAGTACCCATTTACAGCACAACTTACTAGAACCTTACCAGGCCATTATACCAGACACCTGCCGTACCACCAATGCCGAAAAAGCCTTGCAACAGCAAATAGCCGCCCTGCAAAAAGAGCTTGAGGATGTAAAAAAGGAAAGGGATATTTATAAAGCAATTGCAATGAAGTAAGGCGATTGCAGACCTATAAGGTTTTGCAAAACCTTATAGGTTTAGAGTGTGGTAATGTCACTATTCAACCTATCAAAAATTCGCTGATTAAACTCAGAATCTATGTCCTCAAGCCACTCATAACTACCACAGATTTCTACATCAATTGCAGCTTGCATTTGCTCAATAAACATCGTGGGTATCCAACAATACAAATAAGTTTTGGTAACGTAAAACCAAGTATCAATGGGTGGTATGTCAGCTTCATCTACAAAGCCAAAACTATTAGCAATAGGTGCTCCGTCATAAGTTGTTATATCAATATAAAATTTGAGGATTTTACCCATACCACTCAAGTTATTAATGGATATGTTTTCGTTAGATTGCCTTAGTTGTAAGGCTGACGCTAAAACTGCATTATAATTAAAGGGCACATATGGTGTACTAGCGTTTGTATAAGCACCATCAATACTATCTATATCACAAAATTGATAAAATGGATTACCATTATAAAGTGGGTTTGTAGTGCGTAAAACGGTACCGAAATCAATTTTCGACTTGTCTTCTATTGCGTTAACAATCTGCTCAGTCCACACAATAGTTTTATAAAGGTTTAAATAGAAACTTCTATCAAACATATCATCAGCAAGGTATTTAGGCGAATAATCTACATTAGGTGTAAACTCATAAAATCTTGCTTCTCGCTTTCTTTTAAGTGCATCAATGATAAACTGAATTAGCCGTACCATAATTAAGCTTGAACTCAAATATATTCACTTTATCTGTTGGCATACTAACTAACAAAAATGAAGTCGCTAGCAGTCAGCGGTTGAGGACACCCGCCGATAAGAAGCAACCCTACATCGCCACCATCTTTTTATACGCTGCTTGCAATTGCTTCGCCTTATCTATTTGGCCTGCTTTAATAGCTTGGTATATAGGCTGTGCTACCTTGTTTGCTTGTGATTGTGGGTATTGCTTATTGAGGTATGTCAATGCTTCTTCAAAATACTCGGTGAGTGTTTCACTATCACTATTGTAAAAAAAGGTATTGTCTAACCTAACCTCGCCTATCAATACCGATGTGTATGAATGCAAATTATCGGCACAAACCTTGGCATACATAAACTCTGGGTGCTTAGCAATAAAATCTTCATACCAAATAATTCTATCTACAAAAGCTGTAGGTTTTATTATTAAAGACGCATCGCTTTCAAATACATCAATATCTTCTTTCTGTAACTGTACAAGGTAGGTAACCATAGTAGATGACAGTATGCTGTGTAACTGCTTAGCGGTAAAGCTTCTATCAGCTATTATAAAAGCAACGCCTTCATCCATTTGCAGCATAAAACCATTGCTAGTAATGCGCTGTTTCAATTGCTGTAATGGTACAGACAAAGTAGCTGGTGTGCCGTCTTCGTTTAATGCCATCAGAGAATCTAGCGAGATGCTATAATCACCTCTTAACTTACTATCTAGCTGTTCTACTAGTTTGTTATTAAACGTTTGGAACAAGGTATAAGCCGTATCGCACAAGGCAGCAGGTTCGCCCACAAACAATGCTTTGAATTGCGATAACGCTTTTGTATTTGATACTAAATCAGCATTATCTAACGAAGCAAGAAATTGCTGATAGGCCTTTAACTTACTATAATAAAAAACAGTAGGCACAGTGCCATATTGAATGGCAGCACTAACAGTATCTTTAGTAGTAATTGTTGCTTGCTTAGTAGTATCGGCTTGCCCACAAGCCACCAAAATAATGATGAAAGTACCTAGGATAATTTTGTTCATATAGCGCAGTTAATAGAACGTAAATATAATAATAAAGCCCTCAAGAATTAATTTCCGAGGGCTTTACCATGCGTTAAACCTACAAGGTTTTTGAAACCTTATAGGTTTACAATAATTATTTCACTTCTATCACACAAGCTTGGTAAGGTTGTAACGTAGTGCTACCATTAGCCAATGTTAGGGTGTTTGGTAAGTTGTTGATTAAGGTTTTACCAAGTTGCAAGGTGGTTGGTAAGCTTACTGCATTTGCCTTGCTAGTAAAGTTCAACAACACCAAAACTGTTTTACCATTTAAGCTTCTTGTATAAGCATATATGTTAGGGTTATTTTTATCCAACAATTCGTATTTGCCATACACTAGCACTTTATTATCCTTACGTAATTGCACCAACGTTCTAAAATAATTAAGCGTACTGTTAGGGTCTTTATCTTGTGCAGCAGCATTAATAGTGGTGTGGTTAGGGTTAATTTTTAGCCAAGGCTTACCTGTGGTAAAACCTGCATTGGTACTATTATCCCACTGAAAAGGTGTACGGCCATTATCTCTACAACTGAACTTAATATTTTCCATGAACTGAGGAATATTGCCACCTGTAGCTACCAAGTGTTTATACTCATTTAGCGTGGCCACATCGTTATAGTCTTCTATTTTATCCATGCGAATATTGGTCATGCCAAGCTCATCACCATTGTAGTAATAAGGTGTACCACGCATCGTCATAATAAAGGTGCTCAGCATTTTAGAAGATACCTCTCTAAATGTAGGGCTGTCATTACCATAACGTGTTACAAGCCTTGCTTGGTCGTGGTTTGCCAAGAAGATAGACAGCCAACCATTGGTAGCAAAAGCGCTATCCCATTTGGTAAAAATCTCTTTCAATTTTAGTACACTGTAGCCATCTTTTTTAGCTAAGTCTACTGCATCAAAAGCATAAGCCATGTTCAGTTCTTTACGGCTTGCATCAACCATGTCGTGCGCATCTTTAAACGAATTACCAGCACCTTCTGCTACACTCATAATATTGTATTTGCTCAATACCTCTGTATTCATTTCTTTTAGGTAGTCGTGCAAATGCGGCCCTACTGCATAGTACAATAAAAAGTTCTTTTCGTAGCCCGCAGGAAAAGCAGGCCAGGTAGTGTCTTTAGCAGCAAACTGAAAAGCATCTAATCTGAAACCATCAATCCCTTTATCAGCCCAAAACTTCATGATATTGTGTACCTCTTTACGCAATTCAGGATTTTCCCAATTTAAGTCGGGCTGCTTGCGAGAGAAATAATGTAAGTAGTACGCATTGGTGGCACTGTCATACATCCATGCATCATGATTCACATCAAACAAACTATAACGTGGTGTAGGCTTGCCTTTTTCAGCAGGCCACCAATGGTAATAGTTGCGGTATTTATTAGTACGAGAACTACGGCTTTGTTTAAACCATTCGTGTTCATCGCTACTATGATTTACCACTAAATCCATCACCACTTTTATACCACGTTCGTGCATACCTTTTAGCAAGGCATCAAAATCTTCCATAGTACCAAACTGCTTCATAATAGCACGGTAATCGCTGATATCATAGCCATTATCATCATTAGGCGATTCGTAAATGGGGTTTAACCAAACAGCCGTAATACCAAGGCTTTTCAAGTAATCAAGCTTAGATATAATACCTTTTAAATCGCCCACACCATCACCATCACTATCTTTAAAACTACGTGGATACAGTTGGTACACCACTGCTTCTTTCCACCACTGCGCTTCAGGAATATCGGTTGCTACCGTTTCTTTTTTTTCGTTGTTACAAGCTGCAGAAACTACTACCATTAGTAATACAGCCAATAGCCATTTGTACATATTATTGGGGTTTAAAAAATTGATAAAAATTTATTTAACAATGTAGGTTTTCCGTTCAATGCCTATACCTGTAAGCGTAAGCCCTTTCCAAGTTGGTGGCAAAGCAGAGGCAACTTGTGTAATGCCTTTAGATGTTATTTCTAACCCGCCAAAACCCATCAACACACTTTGCAAAATACCACCTGCACCTGTAGCAAAATAAGGATTGGTACCTCCTTTGGTTTCAGCAATTACACGTAGAGGTGGTAATAAATTAGGCTCGTAAGCATCTTTAAAAAAGTGATAGGCTTTAGCACCATCACCAAGGCGTGCATAAAGTAATGTGAAAATGGCTTGCGTCATAGCAGGTGTACCTTCATTGGGTACACGTGTTTCGTAATAGGCTAGGTCTTTTCTTATTTGCGCAGCGCTTGTAATTTCTTTTAAAGGATAAGCCAATAGGTTTACATCAGCTTGCTTAATACCTTCACCATGATAAGTGGCATGTTCTTTCGTCACTCCATTTTCCATGGCTAACACAGGAATATTATTAGCCACATGCACCCAATCAGCATCAGGTGTAATGCCTAGTATGGTAGCGGCTTCTGTAGCATCTCGTAACACAGCTTTTGCAGCAGCATTGGTAAAGGCATCGTTGTCTACATTTTCTGCCCACTCATCTGACGCTACTACATTTTTAATATCGTATTTGCCAGGGCCATTACGTTCTACCCTGCTAGCCCAAAATGCAGCAGTTTCTTTAAGCAATGGATAGCCTTTTTCACGTAGCCATTCTTTGTCTTGCGTAACACAATAATAGTTCCATGCAGCAATACCTACACAGGCTGTAATATGTTGTTCAAATGGACCGCTTAAAGCCCATACTGGTGTTTCTTCTACACCTGTGCCTGCGCTTTCCCAAGGAAACATTGCGCCTTTATAGCCGTGATTAAATGCGTTTTGTTTGGCTGCTGCCAATCGCTGAAAGCGATACTCAACCATACTTTTAGCCATTTCTGGATGTAGCACCAACATAGCAGGGTACATCCACAATTCAGTATCCCAAAATACATGACCATTATAACCCAAACCACTTAAACCCATTGGTGACGGACTCATAGCAGAACCTTCACGTACAAAAGAATACAAGTGGTACATCATGCTATGAATATCTTGTTGTGCTTGTGCATCGCCTTCAATTTTTATATCGCTTTTCCAAAGGTTATCCCATGCGGTGTTGTGAAAAGCTATCAATCTATCTCTACCTTCAAGCTTAGCCGTAATGGTCATACGTTCAGCTTCATTTAATGGATCGTCGTGGTGGGCAGAAGTAATAGAAGAACCTGCAATTGAGAAACTGTATTTCTCGCCTGCTTTAAGTTGCTTACCAAACTTCATTAAGTGCATATTATTATCCCACATTTCATGAATCACTCTTGGTTCGCTACCATGTTTTTCACTAAACAAAAAAGTATTAGAAGCACACATTAACAACTTACCTGTAGGGCTTTTAGCAGAAGATGCTAAGAGACTAATTACCACATGTGGTCTATCAATTTCATTATAGTAATTCTGTACATCTTTCAATGCATCCGGTGCTTCCATTACACTTGCAGCACCTATGTTAATGTCTTTTTTAGCCGTTACTGTTACATCCATCAACACAGTAAAAGGCAATTGGCGTAGCGAGTAATAGGTGTAAGCAATATCGGCTTTATCGCCATAGCTAAAGGTGGTGGTAAAACTAGCATGATGCATGTCTAGTTCTTGCTGCATATTGGTTGCATCGCTACCACCAATGCGCCTACCATCAACCTCTAAATACATGTTCAATAGGTTGAAGCTTTTTAAGAAATTGCTTACTCTACCACGACCATACAAATCGTATGCCCCCGCTAGCACCACGTCTTTAACTTTAAAAGGTTCTGGTGACGATACCACACCAATCATACCATTGGCTACTGTAATACCGTAGTAGTTTGAGGGATCAATTTTTGTAGTTGTAATTTTCCATGGGTCTTGCGCAAAAGCACAAATTGTAGATAACACAGCAACACTAAAAGTGAGCAAAGACAATCTTTTTTGAAACATAATTTTTGTATTAGCAAGCATGAAAAAGAATTTCTAAAATTAAACAGATTAGGCAAGTGAAACTGTGTAATTGTGATGAATGCAAAGGAATTAGCACTGAAATTATCCCCTGCAAACGGTTTAAAACAATTTCTGAAAATGATAAAAACCGAATCGTTGATTATGTACTATTTTGCAACACTATTTCTCAAGTAATTTATTGCGATTGTATATGAAAAAGTGGTTGACAATTTTAGCGGCATTAATAGCCATAGTAATTACGAGTATCTATTTGCTTATTCCCAAACACCTTGTTGTGTCTAGCATTACACCTGTACATACCAATTATGCTAGTGCAGTAGAATACGCTTCTAACGAAGACCATTGGGCTAAATGGTGGCCAGGTAAACTTGAGAAAATTGGCAATAAAACTGTTGCTACTTACAATGGTGCCATCTTTCACATTGTTGGCAAATCTTACAATAACACAGAAATTGCTGTTGAATACAATAACCAAACAACGATTGTAAACCTTGCTGTTGCAAGTGCTCAACATGACTCTGTAAACATTATTTGCCAGTATACCGACACCACTGGTGTAAACCCAATTACAAGAATTAAGCGCTATAACAGAGGCGTTTTTATTAAACAAAACATTAAAGAAGTCATGCAAAAATTAGAGATGTTTTTAGAAAAAACATCTAACATTTACGGCTTTAATATAGTAAGTACAATGGTAAAAGATACTGCCTTAATGAGTACTAAAACTTACCTAAATCATACACCGTCAACAGCAGAAGTTTATAGCCTTGTCAATCAGCTAAGAAACCACATACAACAACAAGGTGCTACTATTATCAATGCGCCCATGCTTAACGTAACTAAAGAAAGTGAAACATCTTACAAGGTAATGGTAGCAATACCTGTAAACCATACCGTTTCAGAAACCAATACCATACAACTTAAGCGCATGGTAATAGGTAGAATACTTGAAAGTGATAGCATTAAAGGTGGACCATCAACAATAGCTCATTCATTCAAAATGTTTGAAAAATATTTCGCAGATTTTAAGCACTCATCACCTGCAATACCTTACCAACAGTTGATTACAGACAGAGAAAAAGAAAGCGATACAAGCAAATGGATAACTCGATTTTACTATCCTATTTTTTAAGTTGCTGTTGTTGTATCACCATTACACTATCATTATTTTTTACCAATACTAAAGCCTGTTGTTTATTAATAACAATGGGCTCTATTTTTCGTACCTGACCTTTTAGCTGCAAGCCGTTTATAGTGGACACATCAAATTTATTGTTACCCTTATTAATGAGTAATGTGCCAAAGTCAGCATCGTATCTACCCATTTGAATATTGTTCTCATAAAAATTCCCAACCAATAAAATGTCTTGCAAATTATCATGATTAGCATCTATTATCACAGCATCTTTAAAGCTAGTAAATTGTGCTTGATAGGGCAAAGCTTGCGTGGTAAAATTACCTTTGCCATCATTCATTAATAGCGCATTTGCAAAATAATTTGCTTGCCACTTTTCAGCTTTCTCTAGTTTTTCTTCTGTAAATATTTCCTTCAAACTAGCTTTTGCAAAATCATGTGCGTACAAAAAATTCTTTTTTAGCAAAGGCATTTGTTTCTCTAATTCAGCCTTATTTGCAAAAGGTAATTCTCTGCCGTTTAAGAAATATGTAAGCACTTGTTCTTTTTTACCATTACCATCAAAGTCATTGTAATAAAGCGTTACAGGTGTTTTATCGCTTGCCGTTAAGCGACTATTTAAACCAAGATTACCAACTATAAAATCTACATTGCCATCATTATTAACATCGCATGGCAATGTAAAATTCCACCAACCTTTTTTATCGGTAAGCATTTGTTTGGTAAACGAACTTTTACCACTTACAAAAGCACAAACACCATCCCATTCAAGGCTGAGGACTAAATCTTTTTTACCATCTTTATTAATATCTACCCAAATAGCATTCTGTACAAAACCTACTTTAGATAAGTCTTTGCTGTATTGTTCTGTTACATTTTTAAAATGTCCTTTACCATCATTCTGTAGCAAATAAGATTGTGGTACTTCACCATAAGCCCAAGGCACAGATCTTGCACCAATGAATAAATCCATGGCACCATCATTATTAAAATCATAAGGCACTACACAAGAAGCAGTGAGAAATAAGTTGTCAAAAGCATGTGCAAGCTTATTAAAATTACCCTTGCCATCGTTGGTATATACTTGCGGCTGTTGATGTTCATCATTACCATAATATTCATTACCACCTGTTGCTATTACCAGGTCTAAAGTCTTATCACCATTTACATCTATAAAGCAAGCATCTACATTTTCATTCGTACTATCTGCATCAATGCTTGGCTGATTAGTTTTAATAAATTTACCATTGGCTTGTTGTGTAAAAATTGCAGGTTTATTACCTTTTGAAGAACCAATAAATACATCTTCGAATCCATCACCATTAATATCTGCAACAGCTAATGCTGGCCCTTCACGAGACACCATATGTGGTATTAATGGCTCTCTGTCAAATTCGTTAAAAGGATTTTCTTCGTGTTTCCAAAGTAGATTTGTTTGCTTGGTAATATCAACCATTGGTGTGGTTGTATTCATGTAATGCCTAGTAAGTACATTGTAATCAAACTTTGGTAATCCTTTTTTATAATTTATTGAAAGCTTTGCTGTACCTGATTTATAAGCGATATGTTCAAAAGTATTATCAGGCCATACAAGCAACAAACTATCTACCGTTGTATTCTCTAAACCAATATGCACAGGTAGCTCCATACTACTTTGAAAGCCTTTTACAGGATAGTTTTCATACGTACGAATCTCTTTCTTGCTAAACAATAACAACTTGGCCCCTATGGCATTGATATTGTTTTCGCTACCTTTTAAAGTAATGTCAACGGAAGCTTTTGGCTTGGTATCATTACTTTTGTTTTGGTACACCAATACAGCGTCATCAATATTATTCACTACAACATCTAGGTCACCATCATTATCTAAATCAGCATAAACAGCACCATTAGAAAAAGTCTGTTTATCATTCGTTACTTGTGCGGCAACATCTTTAAAAGTTACGTCACCATTGTTTTTGTAGAATTTATTGGGTAGTTTTATTTGAGGAAACGATTCGATAATTTTCTTTTCTTTCTCTGCAATTTTATTGTTACGTATTTGGTCTTGCACCTCACTATTCGATACAAAGTTTACATAGTCAATATCGTTCAAGCGCTTTGGTATGCCATTGCTAATAAACAAATCTTTCAAGCCATCATTATCAAAATCCATCCACAAAGGGCTCCAGCTCCAATCGGTTGCTGCAATACCAGCATACAAACCCACTTCACTGAACATACCATTACGTCTATTTAATTGTAAGTTATTTCTTGTGTATTGATAGTTATAACCATAACCAATCTTCATGTAAAAGGTATTGTATTCATCCTCACCCAAAGAACGTTTCAAGATATAAGGATCAGAAGGTAACATATCCATAGAAATGATTTCAGGATATGCATCGTTGTTGATATCAGCCACATCTACACCCATCGAAAACTGACTTGTATGCATGATTCTATTCTGCAAATCATCTTTAAATGTGCCATTCTTTTGATTGATGTACAGATAATCATTTTCGTGAAAATCGTTGCCGATGTATAAGTCAGGATAACCATCTAAATCTATGTCACTCACACATATACCAAGGCCATAACCAATAGCCGAACTATTAATACCACATTGCTTTGTTACATCCGTAAAATGCTTGCCATCATTGCGATACAGCTTATCACCAGTTAAAGGATGATATGTACCAAGAAACAAACTTCTATTACCAAACGTACCATTTTGATGCACCGAATGATTCAACAAAAACATATCTAAATCACCATCATTATCGTAATCGAAAAAAGTAGCTTGCGTACTAAATCCACTAAAATCTAAACCATATTCTACGGCCTTATCTGTGTAACTCGGCACACCATTTTTATCAATACCGTTGCATACTAGCAACTGATTTTTACCATGCAAACTTTCAAACTGCCCTACCCTACAAACATATAAATCCAGCAGCCCATCGTTATTAATATCTACCACACTTACACCAGTGCTCCAGCCACCATCATTAGGAATATTCGCCTTTGCTGTCACGTTTTCAAAATGCAGCTTACCCTTGTTTAGGTACAAACTATTTTGCCCTTGGTTGCTACAAAAAAATAAATCTATCGAGCCATCATTATTAAAGTCGCCAGCGCTTACGCCGGCACCGTTATAGAAATACATGTACTTAAACATGTTAAAACTATCTGTAGGATTCAATCGATTATTAAAATCCAGTCCTGTTTGTTTTGCTTCAAGCACTTCAAACAAAGGCTGTTCTATTACCGTAGGTTTAGATGTGCAGCCTTGCATCATCCCGATAGCTATCGGGATGGCTAATAAAATAAAGTATACTACTGTCTTCATGTTCTTTGTTTGTTAGTAGTCTTTAGTACTACTATAATACTTCTGTTGTGAATTTATACTGAGTTTGCGAAGTACCTCAGCATCATTCTTATCGCTACGCAGCTTTTACCAAAGTGTATTGAAACTCTTACCGCAAGGGCTTTACAAGTTTATACAGCAATGGGGTTTCATTATTTTGTAGCACCAACATTTGCTTGCCTTGCTTTGTATTAATGGCCTTTATATCTCTAACTTGACCATTCATGGATATACCAGTTTTGGCATTATTCACCCACTCAAAATTGCCTTTACCGTTATTCAATAACACATGGCCATAACTTGCATCCATCCTAGAAAACTGTGGTAAGAAATCAAATCTATTGCCACCCATTACTAAGTCAATCATGCCATCATTATTTACGTCAATTGGCAATATCGCATTTACGCAAGACAACTGCACTTGCATGGGTAAAGGCTTCATAGTGAACTTACCATTACCTTCATTTACTGCAACTATTGTGGTACTATAGTTAAACTGCTTTATTACGCTAGATGTAGCTATGGCTTTACCAAACAAATCTTCTATGCTTTTATCTGCATAGTCTGCGTGCTTTAAGTTTTGCTTTTTAAGCGATGGTATTTGTTCGGTTAAATCACGCTTCATAAACACAGGCTTATCCTTACCATCAATTGTTCTTGTGAGTATCTTTTTCACAGAACCAGATGCGTCAAAGTCGTTCATAAACAATTTTACAGGACTTATATCAGATGGTTGCAAGTAAAAGTTTTCGCCTACGTTTCCTAATATCAAATCTTCATCACCATCATTATCTACATCTGCAACAGCTAGTGTTTTCCACCAACCATATAGTTTATCCAAATTGGTTGTCACTTCTTCAAAATGATGATTCTTATAAGTGAAAACAACTGGATGCATCCAATCACCCACTACTATTAGTTCTTTTAGTTTATCGCCTACAACATCAGCCCACACTGCATTTGACACTATACCAACATTGGCAATAGCAGGCGTTGCTATATCTTTAAACGTGCCTTTACCATCATTCTCTAATAAATAACTTTTGGGTGTTTCACCATAATTAGACGATACATTTTTACTACCTACAAACAAGTCTAAATCGCCATCATTATCAAAGTCATTAGCCACTACTACAGATGTATTACCGCCATTTGTTGGCAGTGCTTTTGTATCAATTGTAAAATGTCCTTTACCATCATTCTTGTACAGCCTGTTCTGCATTTGTCTTGTGCTTACTGGTGCATTATTACCACCTGAACCCACAAATAAATCCAAGTCACCATCTTTATCACAATCAAAAAATAAAGTAGCAACATCTTCAAAGTCAGCAAACTGTTGAAATACTGGTTCGTTCTGTTTTATAAATTTTCCATCCCTTTGCTGCAAGTACAATTGCCCTGCGTGATTAGTTGCGCCGCTAGTGTATACATCTTCTAAACCATCGCCATTTACATCGCCTACAGCAGCTCGTGGCCCCTCTTTCGACAACATTTCAGGAATATTTCTTTCATAAAAAAAGTCGTCATAATCGTCTTCAATATGTTTATCAAATGTGGCAGGCACTACAGTAAAAAATGGTGATATGGTAGCCTTATGTTCTAGATAAATTTCAGTTGTTGCAGTTTGTTGTATTTGATGTAATTGATTGATTGCGGGCTTAATCATTTTTACAAAAGTTCTGTTAGGCCAAATGACAATCATCGAATCTACAGCCTTTGTACTTAATCCTATTACGACCTTATAATCCATTGAAGATTGAAAGCCTCTACTAGGTACAATTTCTTTTGTAAACTCTTCACTACCTTGATATACTTTTATCTTACTCCCTACAGCGAAAGTATTGCTATCATTACCTTTCAAGCTAACGGCTATATAGTTGTTATGATTCGTTTCTCGGCTTTTGTTTTTATAAATAAATGCTTGTTCGTTAGTGTTATTTACTACCAGGTCTAGGTCACCATCGTTATCTAAATCGCCATAGGCTGTACCACTAGAAAAAGATGGCTGCGTAAAACCCATTGCTTCGCCATCATCACTAAATTTCAAATTGCCTTTGTTATGGAAAAACTTATTTACTAATTTTTGCGAAGACATCTTTTTTATCAATTCGCCCACCTGTTCTTTCTCACCAGTTGCAGCCATCTTTTGTAATACATCGTTGGCGAAAAAGTCAATAAAATCTTGGTCAGTTATATCATGGTAAATACCATTTGATACATAGATGTCATTTAGCCCATCGTTATCGGCATCAAATATTAAACCGCCCCAGCTCCAATCGCTAGCAGCTACACCACTGTAATATGCTGTTTCTACAAAGTGTCCATCAGCGTTGTTTACTTGCAAGCAGTTCTGCATGTATTGATTATAAAAGCCAGATTTTATTTTTAAATTATTTACATCAGAACTTTCAAACGCTGTTGTTGTTTTTAAACGCTTATCATCCTTAGGCAACATGTCAGTAGTAAAAATATCGGTGTTACCATCGTTGTTAATATCACCTAAATCTGCACCCATAGAAAAGTGACTTGTATGTTGCAAATGCTGTTCTAGCTCTTCTTTAAAAGTGCCATTTTTTTGATTGATGTATAGGTAATCTTTCTCGTAAAAATCGTTGCAAATGTAGAGGTCAGGGTAACCATCGTTATTAATATCACCAACATTTACACCAAGGCCAAAACCTATCAAACTACCGTAAATATTAGCTTGCTCACTTACATCAGTAAAGTTACCATTGTCATTGCGCATCAACTTATCACCACCACCTTTATAGTAATCAGCTACAGGCCAGTCTTTGGCTCGCAAGTCTCTTTTGTTTGAGTAGTTTAAAGTATTTGCAGATATAAAACTATTGTTCAAAACATAACAATCTAAATCACCGTCAAGGTCATAATCAAAGAAGGCAACTTGTGTACAATAGCTACCTTCATTGGTTAAGCCATATTGCGCTGATTGTTCTGTAAATGTATTGTTGTGGTTATTGATGTAAAGTTTGTTCTTAGGTATATAGCCAGGCATGTATCCAGCATTTGACACATAAATGTCTAGCCATCCATCATGGTTAATATCAACCATTACCACACCAGTGCTCCAATCTTTTTCCTTAGAAACCCCAGCAGTTGTAGTAATATCTTGAAACTTAAAATCGCCTTTGTTTAAGTACAATTTATTAGTGCCCATGTTGGCTGTAAAAAAGATATCAGCTAGTCCATCGTTGTTAATATCACCAATAGCTACACCACCACCATTGTAAAAATTTCGGTAGTTGAAAATATTAAAGTCCTTAGTGTCTTCAACCTTATTTACAAAGTCTACACCAGTATTATTAGCTAATTCGAATAAAGCAGTAGTTGCTGGTTTACTAGTACATGATACCCCTACAATCAGCCATATTGCAGCAATACATAGCCATATGTTTATTTGCTTTTGTTGCATTATTTCTTTGTAGGTATTTGATATAAAACTGGCGCTTCATTATTCTGTAAAACCAATACATGCGGCTTACCATTTGCCTTCAATTGTTTGATATCTTTTATTTCGCCTCGTAGCGAAACACCTGTAGACACAGCATCTGCAACAGAAAAATGACCTTTACCATCGTTCAGTAAAATACCACCAAGGCTTGCATCTAGCCTACCAAACTGTGGTACCAAATCAAAATCATTTCCACCATACACAATATCTTTAAAACCATCGTTATTTACATCAACAACCGTCATTGCATTAATGCAAGATAATTGTGCAAGAAACGGTAACGATTGTACCTCAAACTGTCCATTACCTTTATTAATAGCCACAATAGAACTGGTATAATTGAATTGCTTAACCAAAGTTGTACTTAATACTTTTTCAGGAAATAACTCTTGAATAGACTTTTTAGAAAACACTTCGTGCAGCAAATTCTGCTTCTTTAAAATAGGCAACTGCGCTTCTAATTCATGCTTTAAAAATACAGTCATGTCTTTACCATTAACAGTGTGCGTCATTATTTTATCTAGCGTACCGTTTTGGTCAAAGTCGTTTACCCAAAGCTTTACAGGATTCTTTTCGTCTGGATGTAAGTAAAAATTGTTACCAATATTACCAATCACTAAATCCATTTTGCCATCACCATTTATATCTGTTGCTACAATACTTCGCCACCAACCAAATAGGTTTGATAAATTAGTAATCACTTCTTCAAAATGATGATTTGTAAACGAAAATACACGAGGCGCCATCCATTCACCTACAATTATCAATTCTGGTTTCGCATCGCCTGAAACATTTGCCCACACAGCGTTTGTGACCATACCAATATTGGCGATTGCACCTATTTTATCTTTTGGTAAATCTGTAAAATGGCCTTTACCATCGTTAACATAAATGTGGCTCACAGGGTCTACACCATATTTTAATGGTATACTTCTACTACCAACAAACAAGTCAACATCACCATCATTATCAAAGTCGCAAGGGGTAGCTATTGCAATGTTCGTATTGCTCAGTGGAAAAGCTGATACCTCTAAAATAAAGTTGCCTTTACCATCATTTTTATACAAGCGATGTTGTAATTCTCTGCTGTTTGCATCGCTAATATTATTACCGCCTGCACCTACAAATAAATCCAAATCACCATCACCATCACTATCAAAAAACAAAGTTGCTACATCTTCAAAAGCAGCAAATTGTGTAAAGCCATTTTGCGGCTTCTTACTAAAACTACCTTTATCATTTTGCAGATACAATTGCCCTGACTGATTGGTAGCACCACCAATAAATATATCATCAAGACCATCACCATTTACATCACCTACAGCCGCTTGCGGCCCTTCTCTAGAAAGCATTTTAGGGATATTTTGTTCTGCATAAAAATCTACAACATCATCCTCTTGATGCTTCTCAAAGCTGCTATTTGTTTGCGTAAAAAATTTAGTGTCCCCGCTACCAAATGGATTAGAAGATAGTCTTTCAGCCTCTTCTTGCCTTACCACATAATGCTTATTCAATTGTGGTTTTTTGATAGTTGTAGTAGAAAAATCTGGCCAAGTAATTTCCATTACATCTACACTTGTAAGCTTGCCTAAGCCAATGGTTTGTTTATAATCAACAGAAGATTGAAAGCCACGAACAGGCTCAATTTCTCTTGATATAATTTGATTGCCTTGATAAATTTTTATTGTTGCGCCTACGGCAAAAGTGTTGCCACCATTACCTTTTAGCGACACACTGATGTAGTTATTTTGATTAAGCTGACGTGCATTATTCTTATAAACAAAAGCAGGCTGATTTTCATTATTCACAATCATATCAAGGTCGCCATCGTTATCTAAATCTGCATAAGCAACCGTATTGGAAAAGGATGGTTTTGTAAAGCCCCATTGCTCACCTATATCTTCAAATTGCAGGTTACCCTTATTGCGATAAGCCTTATTAAGTAAAGGCGTTTGAGGTATTTTCTTAATTAAACTATCCGCTATATTTTGCTTATTACCAGTAACCAAAATACGCTGATACATATCACTAGAGAAGAAGTCTAAAAAGTCAAGATTACTCAAATCTCTATTAATGCCATTACACACATAAATATCATTATAACCATCATTATCTGCATCAAATAGTACAAGCCCCCAGCTCCAATCTGTAGCAGATACACCACTTGCATTGGCAATATCTATGAACTTTCCGTTCTTGTTATTTAGCTGTAAACAGTTGCGCACATATTGGTTGTAAAAGCCCGCTTTTATCTTGCTTCTATACAAGTCTACATTATCAAATGTGCCAGTAGTTTTTAAGCGATAATCATCAGGTGGCAACATATCAGTAGTGTAAATATCTGGGTAGCCATCATTGTTAATATCTACAATATCTGTACCCATAGATGACATGCTGATGTGTTGCATCCACGTTTCCAGTTCATCTTTAAACGTGCCGTTTTTTTGGTTGATGTACAGATAGTCTCTCTCCAAAAAGTCGTTACCTACATAAATATCAGGATAGCCATCACCATTAACATCGGCAACAGACACACCTAAGCCAAAGCTTAATAAACTTGTGTGAATACCTGCTTGCTGCGATACTTCTTCAAAGTGTTGATTGGTATTTTTATACAAATGATTACCACCACCTTTGTATTGTTCAGGAACTTTCCAGGCAGATAATGCAGAGTCACGCATGCCCTGATAATTCAATGTTCCAAAAGGTATTGGACTATTGTCGATAATAAAACAATCCAAGTCGCCATCTTTATCGTAATCAAAAAAAACCGCTTGTGTACTATAGCCAGAATGATTTAAACCATATTGTTTTGCGGCTTCTGTAAATGTGTTGTTGTGATTGTTGATGTACAGTTGATTGAGGCGACTATTTTTACCAACATGGCCTGAATTGCAGATGTAAACATCCAGCCAACCATCGGCATTAATATCTACAAATGTTACTCCAGTGCTCCATTGCCCATTCTGCTGAAAGCCAGATTTAGTAGTAATATCATCAAATTTAAAGTTGCCTTTGTTAAGATAAATTTTATTGTCGCCAAGGTTTGAAGTTAATACCACATCTGGCAACCCATCATTATTAATATCGCCTAAAGCAACACCACCACCGTTGTAGAAATTACGAAACTGAAAGCTATTTTCTTCCTTGTTATCAACTACCGTATTTTCAAAATGAATACCAGTACTATCACTATCCATCAATTGAAAAAGTGTCTCTTTTTTTTGGGGTTGATGGCAAGCAGCAAACACATATAGGCATAGTATTAAAATACTACAATATCTTTTCAATAATCTTTTCTTGTAAATAACTATTTCCATTTATCTGATAGCTAACTAAATTTTTAATATATCCTATTGCCAAAACTTAAAATCTGTATTTTACCCCCTTACCCAACGTGGCAAAGCAGGTGTAAAAGGCATTATCAACCTCTTTCTAACGTATTTAAACTACGTTTATAACCTATTTTACCGCCTTACCCAACGGGGTAGCGTAGGTATAAAAGCCATTACTACCCCCTTTTAACCTACTAAAGCCACCTTTTTAACCCCTTTTACCCCCTTACCCAACGGGGTAGCGTAGGTATAAAAGCCATTAGTACCCCCTTTTTAACCTACTAAAGCCACCTTTTTAACCCCTTTTACCCCCTTGCCTAACGGGGTAGCGTAGGTATAAAAGGGCAATACCGATTGTGTTTAACGTATAAAGCATCTCTTGCAAACCAGTTCTTCGATGCATTTACAGGTATCCTCAATGGTTAACCTTGTAAAGCACGGGGTATTCATTGTTTTGCAAAAGCAATAAATATTGACCATTTTTTGCAGGAATTTCAACCATGTCTTTAATATCGCCACGTTGTAAAATACCAGATTGATTAGTACCAGCCCATTTAAAATTACCCTTACCATCATTTATTAAAACATCTCCAAAACTTGCATCTAACCTTTCGAACTGAGGCAAGAAACATGATAAATTGCCACCAGCAACAATATCTATTTTTCCATCGTGGTTAATGTCTGTACACAGCATCGTATTAATAGACGATAGTTGCATACGTGGTGGTAATTTCTGAATAATAAACTGCCCATTACCTTGATTGATTGCAACACAAGAACTTGTATAGTTAAACGTTTTTTGTAAGGAAGAAGTAATTAACTCTGGGCTAAATAATTCTTGTATAGACTTCAATGCATACACTTCATGCTTTAAATTCTTCTTTTTTAATGGCGGTACTTGTTCTTCCATTTCGTGCTTCAACAGCAATGGTAAATCTTTACCATCAATTTCACTGGTTAGTATTTTATGTTTAGAACCATTTTGATTGAAGTCGTTTACCCAAAGCTTTACAGGATGTGCGCTATCTGGTTTTAAATAACAGTTTTCGCCTACGTTACCCAATACCAAATCTATTTTTCCATCACCGTTAACATCTGTTGCTACTATAGATTGCCACCAACCATCCATGGTATTTAAGTTAGAAATAACTTCTTCAAAATGGTCTTTTTTAAAGCTGTAAATATGTGGCGCCATCCATTCACCTACAATAATTAATTCATTATTAGCATCGCCTGAAACATTGGCCCACAAAGCATTTGTAACCATACCTATATTACTAATGCCAGCCATTTTGGCTGCAACCATATCAGTAAAAATACCTTTACCATTATTGATGTAAATATGGCTTTGAGGACTGTTACCGTAAATCTGTGTTACATTTCTTGCCCCTACAAATAAGTCCATATCGCCATCATGGTCAAAGTCATACGGTACAGCTACAGAAATATTATCTTGGTTTAAAGGAAACGAATTCGTGTTGATTGAGAAATTTCCCTTACCATCATTAATGTATAATCGATGTTGTAGCTCTCTGCTTGCTGGTGTAGCATTACTACCGCCTGCACCTACAAATAGATCCAAGTCTTTATCACCATCGCAATCAAACATTACACAAGCCACATCTTCAAAGTCAGCATATTGCTTAAATACAGGTTCTTGCTTCTCTACAAAACCTTTATCTGTTTGTGTATATAAATGCCCTTCTTGCCCTTTTGCACCACCAATGTATACATCTGCAAGTCCATCACCATTCACATCACCAACAGCAGCTTTAGGGCCTTCGGTTGATAGCATTCTAGGTATACCTCTTTCGTAATAAAAATCTACATGTTCATCCTCTGTATGTTTTTGAAAAACGCTAGCTGGTATTTGTGTGTAAAAAGTTGCTGGCACTATTGTCTTTAAATCATCAATACTATTCTTTGTTTCTTTTTGTTGAATAGTATGCACTTGATTTATGGCAGGGTGATATATTTTTTCGTATGACCTATCAGCCCAAGTAATCAACATAGAATCTATTGTATTGGCTTTGCCTAAACCAATAATGGCTTTATAATCAACCGACGACTGAAAGCCTCGACTAGGCACTATTTCACGGGTTAAAATTTCTTCGCCAACAAACAGGGTAACCTTGCTACCTATGGCAAAAAGATTTTGCCCCCTACCTTTTAAAGTAATGCCGATGTAATTATTTTTGTTTTGCTCACGAGCATTGTTTTTGTAAACAAATGAAGGTTGATTTTCATTGCTAACTATCAAGTCTAAATCACCATCATTATCTAAATCTGCATAAGCAGCACCATTAGAAAATGTAGGCTGTGAAAAGCCCCATTGAGTACCAATATCTGTAAATCCAAGGTTTTTTTCGTTGCGATATACTTTATTCTGCAAAGGCGTTCTGGGTATATTTTGCAACAATTGGTCTATCTCTTTTTTCTTACCACCGAGTGCCATTTTATGATACGTTTCATCTGCAAAAAAGTCCATAAAATCTAAATTGGTAACATCTCTGTTTACGCCATTGCATACATACAAATCGTTCCAACCATCGTTATCCATATCAAACATCAAAGCCCCCCAGCTCCAATCTGTAGCAGATACACCACTGTAATTGGCTATGTCGGAAAACTTGCCATTTTGATTATTTAGGTGTAAGCAGTTTTTAATATACTGGTAATAAAAACCAGCTTTTAGCTTACTGTTAAACAAGTCTATATTATCAAATGAGCCTGTTGTTTTTAAGCGCAAATCATTTACAGGCAACATGTCTGTGGTAAATAAATCTGGGTAACCATCGTTGTTGATATCGGCAATATCTGCACCCATAGATGAGAAGCTCGTATGCTGCATCCACGTTTCTAATTCATCTTTAAATGTGCCATTTTTTTGGTTGATGTATAAATAATCTCTTTCGTACGAATCGTTTGATACAAACACGTCAGGGTAGCCATCGTTATTAATATCGCCTACAGAAACACCTAGGCCAAAGCTTATTAATGTACCATGAATACCAGCCTTCCTTGTAACTTCTTTAAAATGCCCATTATCGTTACGAAATAGATGATCACCACCACCTTTTAAAAACGCACCAACAGACCACTCGCTTTCAGGTAAGTCTCTACGATTAGCAAAGTCTAATTGATTAACAGGTATTGGGCTATTGTTAATCATGAAGCAATCTAAATCGCCATCCATATCATAATCAAAAAACGATACTTGCGTAGTATAAGCAGAAATGTCTAACCCATATTTTGCAGCTGATTCTGTAAAGGTTAAATCATGATTATTGATGTACAACTTATTCTTGCGGTTACCTGTACTCATATGGCCAGAAGCAGACACGTAGATATCTAACCAACCATCGCTATTTACATCGGTAAAAACAACGCCAGTGTTCCATTTATCATCTACAATAATGCCTGCTTTGGTACTAATGTCATCAAACTTAAAATTGCCTTTGTTTAGGTATAATTTATTCGCACTAGCATTTGACGTTAAAAACACATCGGCTAAACCATCATTGTTTATATCGCCAATTGCTACACCGCCACCATTGTAAAAATTACGGAATAAAAAGCTGTTTTCTATTCTGCCATCTTCTACGTTATTGGTAAAATTGATGCCCGTGCTATCCATTAATTGAAACAGTGCTGGTGATTCTACTTTGGCATTTTTACAAGCAAAAAAACAAGTAATAACAAGTGGCAAACAAAGATTGTGAAGTACTTTTTTCATCATTGCAAACATCGTGTAATCTATATAAAAAGAGAGGCCATTTTTCAATGACCTCTCGTAAAAGTATAACAAATTTAAACAGCCAATGTTAAATTAATAACCAGGATTTTGTTTCAAATTTGGGTTAGCAGCCAATGCTTGATTTGGTATTGGGAATAATATATACTTTACATTGTCAGTCGGTTTAAGACCCCAAGGTTTTGTAAATACACCAAAACGTATTAAGTCAGTTCTACGTACACTTTCCCAATACAATTCTCTACCTCTTTCTGCTAAAAATGTGTTTGCATCATCTACATTGTTTACATTAACTAAAGGTAATGTTACAAATGGTGCAGCACCACGAGCAACTCGCAAGCCATTTACTAAAGCTAAACCAGCAGCAGTTGCACCCGTTCTCATTTGAGCTTCAGCTACCATTAAAACGACATCTGGATATCTAAAAACCATCAAATCATTCCCAGCATTATCTTGATAATGGTCATAATCTGGTACGTACTTTATTACTCTAATGCCTGTCACTTCTAGATTTGATCCTGTTTCTTTCATATCTGAGGCAATCGCTGGGGTATAAGCTAGAGGTGCACCAGTTCTATCTTTAAGAGCAACACCATTTTCGTTATACTGTTGTCCTACAAGAAAACCTGGACGAATGCCCGAAATATTGGATGATCCTGGATATACTCTTCCTCCAATACGTTTATCAAATAAAGTATCGGTTGGGCCAAAGGCTGTTGCTGTTGCTGTTGTATTAAAGCTATTGTAAAAATCGCTTATTGTAGAGAAGCCATTCCAACCAGCATTTGGATTTTTAGGGGTATATGAATTATAGTGCAATGTCATATTCCACCTTGCTCTAATATCAGAAGGATTAGTACTTGAACCAGCTGTATTATCTATTCTAAAAATAGCCTCGGTAGAATTGTCATTTGTTGCATTAAAGTTAGCAAAGTAGTTAGATGAATAACTATACTTACCACTATTAATAATAGTATTACCAAGACTGATTACCTGTGCCATATCAGCAGCATCGAACGTAGGTGCAGAAGGTGTGGCAAACGCACCCTTTTGTAAGTAACACTTCATTAAAAGCGTTCTACATGCATCTGGATTAGCCAATGCACTTCCATTACCTGATGGCAAGTCTGGAAGTATAGCTGTTAACTCACTTATAATATAACTTGCACCACTTGCGCCCATATAAACTTTTGGTGCTTTTAATAAGTCTTCACCAGGCGCCCTTAAAGGAAACTGACCATACAAATCTAGTAGATAATATAATGCCAAGGCTCTGACAAATCTAGCTTCCGCAGCTTGCGCTTTAGTAGGATTGAAATTAAGAACATTGGTAGCATCAAAGTTAACTTTGTTTAAGCCATTAAAAACACTTGTTACCTGCCCATGATCAGCAGTCCATGAGTGATTGTGAATTACGCGCCAAACACCATTGTCATCCCAGTCACCGCCTCTTGTAGGCACAAGAGATTCGTCAGATGAATTTTCCTCTAAAGAAAACACTTGGTCTTGCGACGTAAGAGGACCACCTAAATCAGCATATGCCGCTGCTAGTAGTAGACCTGTACCCTCTGTACCTAAAGCCGAAGAAACTTGGCTATTAGTTAAGGTAGAGTTTAAGCTCTCATTAAGTTTGGTACAACCATTTAAGGTAATAGTTGCTACTATAGGAATAGCAAACTTTAATACAATTTTATACATTTTCATATAATTATTTTTAAGTTATATTACAAACTGAAATTTAAACCGAAAGAAACAGTTCTTGAGGTAGGATAAGGAATATACTCAATTGAACGTGATGGGTATGAATTGCTATTCTTATCTATATTTACCTCTGGATCAAAACCTGAGAACTTAGTAATTACGAATAAGTTTGTTCCGCTAACGAAAGCTGTTAAATTTTTAACATATTTTCCAGCATTACCAATATTGTAACGTAAGGTTACATTTCTAAGTTTCAAATAATCGCCTTTTTCTAAGAAACGCGTAGATGCAGCAGCCGAACTTTTAATACTTTCAGGCGAGTTATATGCTGCTAAATCGATATTTCTACCATTCTTTATTCCAGAAATATTAGTAACAGAAGTTGCTGTATTATTATAGATTAAAAAACCGAATGCGCCGCCAACGTTTAGAACTAAACTAAGTTTTTTGTATCTTAATGTATTAGTAAAGCCAACCAATGTATTTGGATTTGGGTCGCCAGCAAAAGTTTCTGAACCTGGGTCACCAATTTTTTGAGTACCATCTGCATTGTAACCTAAAAATGGTTTTAGATAATAAACATTAACAGGTTGTCCATTAGCAATAACTTGCGCAAGTGTTCCAGATACACCTTGTCCACTTACTTCAGCCGTTCTTACTAACAAGTTCAAGCCAGTATTAGGATCAGTAAAATTCTGTATTTTGTTTTTATTAAATGCTAGATTAAAATTTGACTCCCAACCAAAATCCTTCTTGTCTATAATGGTTGCACCAAGCGCAAATTCAAAACCAGAGTTAATTAATTCAGCATCTTTCAAATTAACAAAAGAAATAGAACTTGGAGCAGGCTGAATAGCTGTTGTTTGGAATAGAATATCTGTTGTTTTTTTGTTATAAAAATCAACCGTTCCATAAACTCTTCCTTTAAATAACCCAAAATTCAACCCTAGGTTAAAGGATTTTGTAGCCTCCCATTTTAAATTTGGATTACCATTGACTACTTGTGGTGCCCTATTGTTGGATGTGAAACTAAATTGCTCTTGAGAAGAGCCAGCTGGGAACTCTTGGTTACCAGTTAATCCGTAAGAAGCGCGTAACTCTAAGTTAGAGATTACTTTGGATGCTTTTCGTAAAAAAGTCTCGTTAGACATATCCCATTTAACGCCAACTGAAGGGAAGTTACCATATTTGTTATTAGCACCAAATTTGCTAGAACCATCACGGCGAATTGTTCCAGTAAGAGAAAATTTATCTAAATATGTAAATGTAGCTCTTGCGAAGTAAGATTGCAGTTCGGCTGTTGGGTTAGCAAAAGGTGTGTAAGGATCTTGCGTTTTTGCATTCTGGAAAATACTGGTATATAGAATTGGAATTCTTGTTGTATAGTCGAGGTTTGTTTTAAAACCTGTTGCACGTTGTGAACCACCAGAATAATCAGTCTTAAAGTACTCGTAACCTGCTAAGGCTTGCAATTTTAGATCTTTTGAAATTGCAGTGTTATAGTTTAGTGTATGAGTAATTGTTTGAGAAAATAATTGTGAATGTGCTATGTAACCAGCACCAATTCCAGAAACAGCTGCAATACCTGTAATCCAACCATCTAAATTTAAATCTCTTCTACCAGTACCGTAATTAGCACCGTATAGTAATTTATACTCTAAATTGTTAGTGATTTTATATCCAACTGTAAAATTGGCTAATAAAGAAGTTACATTACTTTTATCGTTGTAAGCATCATTAAAAGCTAAGGGATTGCCAGAACCATTTAATAAGTCATTGTAAAAGCCTTTTGCATCGCGTAATGCGTAGGTAGGATTCCATTGTAATGCAGAAGAAATAATATTACCTTCTGATCCAGCTGTATTAGAAACGCTGGTTAGTTGCTCGCCATAATTACCGGCTATTACACCAAAATCAAACGACAATCTATTGTCCAAAAATTTGTAACTACCACCAAAAGTTGCTAGATATTTATCTAATGCTGTTTTCTTTAAAAAACCTCTTGTAGAAGACGCAAGAAATGAAGCTCTAAATTTACCAGCTGCATTACCACCACTTAACGCTACAGAATAATTTTGTGAAAATGCATTTTGTGAAACTTCTTTTAAAGCATCAGTGTTACCACCTAAATCATATTTGCTATCTACTGCATACTTTTTCATTGCGGCTCTAAATTGGGTAGCATCTAATATAGCAAAGCGTTTCATGTAACCAGCATTAAAACTATTATTAATACCAGCTTCAATCTTCATAGAACCAGAGGCGCCTTTTTTTGTAGTAATTACAATTACACCATTGGCACCCCGTGCACCATAAATAGCCGAAGACGACGCATCTTTTAATACATCTATTTGCGCTATACTATTAGGGTCTATATATAGCAGTGGATTAGATGCAGGTGTACTACCAAATGGCCCACCTAACGTAGGTCTTGCTGTATTACCATCTAAAGCAACGCCATCAACAACATATAACGGATTGTTATTTGCACGTATAGATGAAGTACCCCTAATTTGAATAGTTGGCGCTGCACCTGGCTGACCACTAGTATTGGTAACTTCCAAACCAGCTACTTTATTTTGCAACAATTGGTCAGGGGCTAAAATAAGACCTTGGTTAAAGTCTTTTGCTTTTACCGATGCAACAGCACCTGTAACATCCTTTTTACTTGGTGTTGCGTAACCTAGTACTACAACTTCACTTAATTGATCAGAAGCTGCCGATTTTAAAGATACATCTACATTTGATTTACCAACAATACTTACTTCTGTTTTTTCGAAGCCAATAGAAGTAATAACTAGCTTAGTTGTGCCTGATGGTACGGTAATTTTAAAAGTACCATCGGCAGCAGTTTGTGTACCAGCTTTTCCGCTACCGCCTGTAGCTAATACAGATGCATTTGGTACAGCACTGCCGTCTTTTGAATCGGTAACCTTACCAGTTACCACTTTGGTTTGGGCTAAAGCCGCTGTTGAAAACAAAAGAAAGCATACATAAAAGATGCTTTTCACAAGTTTTTTGAGATTCATAATCGTCATTTGGTTTAAAGTGTTAATAGTACACAATCTAAAATGCCGACAAGATTAAAGTCAAGAAAGAGAAACCGAAAAAATATCTGAGGAATACTATTGGTGCGTAAGTATTAGTGCGTAGATATTTTCAAATGGCTACATATTTATGTCTTTAAGCTAATCGTTGGATAAAAGTAAACGTTAAAGAAATACTAATAACAGGGCAAAATGAATGAACTCGTCGCAAACGATTGCGAAAATATTTGCGGGGGAGAAATTGCTACATCAACTAGGCTTTGTTTGTGGTTTGTAGCTGCTAAATGTTTTCGAGAAAATTTACGTACTCATTAATAATTTAAAAGACCCAGATAGCATTGATTTAAAAATGAAAAAATACAATTATTATTTTGCCAATAAACTGACTCAGCAAGTAATTAAGGCTATAAAAAAGCCCTTGTAGATACAAAGGCCGTAATGAGAAAATCTACTGTACATTTTTTCGCTATAACTAAAACATATTGCAAATTTGCCACCACTGTGTTACAATATTGTAAATCCAATATCATCAAATTATTATTTTACAGTAATATACTAAAACAATAATTTTTCATGTTAACTTATTATTAATAAAAAACTTCGCTGTTCCATTACAAGCTATAACTCTATTTTTGTTCGAAATAACCTAACAACAAATGGGATTAAATAGTATTGGCAAATTGTTTATGCCGAAAAATAAAGTGTTCTACGAATTATTTGAGCAAGTGGCAGACACAGTGTACGACATGGGTGTTCAATTGAAAAAAGTAGTTGCAGAGCCAGATAAAGACAAACGTGCACCACTTATTAAACAAGTTGAAGATTTAGAACACAAAAACGACGATCACACACACAGAATATTTACAGAACTTGGTAGAAACTTCATCACACCATTCGATAGAGAAGACATTCACTACCTAGCAACTGCTTTAGACGATATTTGCGATTATATTTATAGTTCTGCCAAAAAAATCAACTTCTATAATCTTAACCCTAACGATTCTGGTATTCAAAAAATGGCAGACTTAATAGAACAAGGTTGTAAAGAAATTAAGATTGCTGTGTACGGTTTAAGAGACATGAACAACTTACGCCAAATGACCGAAGCTTTGGTAAAAGTAAACAGCATTGAAAACCAAGCTGACGACGTGTTTGACATGAGCATCGAATTACTTTTTGATACAGAAAATGACGCTAAAGAAGTTATTAAAAAGCGTGAAATCTATCAAGTAATGGAAGTAGCAACAGATAAGTGTGAAGATGCAGCCAATGTTATTGAGAGCATCATCATTAAATATGCGTAAGAACAGAATTTGCTAATTAGCCAATATGCCAATATGCTATTTTTTGATTCGTCATTAGCACATCAGCACATTAGCACATCATCTCATTAAAACATGCTTACCTTACTCGTTATAATTATTATTCTTGCATTCGTGTTCGATTATATCAATGGCTTTCACGATTCGGCAAACTCAATCGCTACTATTGTTTCAACCAAAGTATTAACGCCTTTTCAGGCGGTTTTGTGGGCTGCGGTTTTCAACTTTGTGGCTTTCTTTATTTCAAAATATTTAATTGGTGGTTTTGGTATTGCAAACACGGTTGCCAAATGGGTAAATCCTGAATTTATCAATCTACAAGTAATACTAGCAGGTATTGTTGCAGCCATCTGTTGGAACTTGATAACATGGTGGTTTGGTATTCCATCAAGCTCGTCTCATACTTTAATGGGCGGCTTTATTGGCGCGGCTTTAGCACATGCACATGGTTTTAGTAATGGCCACGCAGATGTTATTAATTACGCCAAAGTTGTACCTACATTTTTATTCATTTTCATAGCGCCTTTCATGGGTATGATTATTGCTTTTTTCATTACTATACTAATAGTGCATTTGTTTAAAAAATCAAATCCATACAAAGCCGATGGTTGGTTTAAAAGAATGCAATTAGTATCGTCAGCAGCATTCAGTATTGGTCATGGCGGTAACGATGCACAAAAAGTAATGGGCTTAATTGGCGCAGCCGTTATTTACTACGAGCAATCAATAGGCAGAACACTCACATTTAGCGATTTTGTGGTACAATACAGTTGGGTACCTTTTACAAGTTTCTTATGTATCGCCCTTGGCACACTAAGTGGTGGTTGGAAAATTGTAAAAACAATGGGTACAAAAATCACCAAAGTAACACCGCTAGAAGGTGTTGCAGCCGAAACAGCAGGCGCTATTACCTTGTTCTTAACCGAGCATTTTAAAATACCAGTTTCTACCACACACACCATTACAGGTTCTATCATTGGTGTAGGTGCTACCAAACGTTTAAGTGCCGTACGATGGGGCGTTACAGTAAATTTAATGTGGGCCTGGGTGGTCACAATTCCTGTATCAGCAGCTATGGCAGCCATATTTTATTACATCACAATGCTCTTTTTTTAAGAGCATTTTTTTTGTTGGTCATCGCTAGTACTACTATTTAACAGTTGTTGCGTCGCACACTGCAACGGTTTATTCGCTTATCAGCAATTTCCACCAACAAGCATATACTTATTTTTCTTATTTTTCCACCTCAATGAAAAAACTATGGCAAAGATTTTAGTTACTGGCGGTTGCGGCTTTATTGGCTCGCACACCATTGTAGATTTATTAGAAAATGGCTTTGAAGTTATCTCGGTAGATGACAATTCTCGCTCTACAAAATATGCGTTAACCGGCATCGAAAAAATCACTGGTAAAAGCATTAAAAACTACGAAGTCGATTTAAAAAATTTCGATGCCACAGAAGCCATTTTTAAAGAAAATACTGACATTTTAGGCATTATACATTTTGCAGCATTTAAAGCCGTTGGCGAATCTGTAGACAAGCCTTTAGATTACTACGAAAACAATTTATACTCGCTTATCAACCTTCTTAAATGCGTGAAGCAATACAATGTAGCACACTTTGTATTTTCATCATCTTGCACCGTTTATGGCAATCCTGATGCAATACCTGTAACAGAACAAACACCAGAAAAAAGAGCTGAAAGCCCTTATGGTGCTACAAAGCAAATGGGCGAACGCATCATTCTTGACTACTCAAAAATTGAAAATGCTTCTAGTATTTTGCTAAGATATTTTAATCCAGTTGGTGCACATCCTAGCAATCATATTGGCGAGTTGCCTTTGGGTAAACCAATGAACTTGGTGCCAGTAATTACACAAACTGCAATTGGTAAATTGCCGAAAATGATGGTGTATGGTAGCGATTACGATACAAGAGATGGTAGCTGTGTAAGAGACTATATTCATGTATGCGATATTGCACATGCACATACTTTGGCACTACAATATTTAATGGCTGGTAAAAACAAAACCAAGTGCGACATCTTTAATCTAGGGTCAGGCGATGGCACTACTGTTCTAGAAGCCATCAATACATTTGAAGCCATTAGTAATGTAAAGTTAAACTACGAAATGGGGCCACGTAGAAGCGGTGACGTAGTTGCCATTTATGCTAATAATGAACAAGCTGTTACAGGCTTAGGCTGGCAATTAAAATATGGCATTAAAGACATGATGACTACTGCTTGGGCTTGGGAACAAAAAGTAAAAGCAGAGAACGTTTTAGGATAGTTTAACCACATAGGCACATAGTAACAATAGATTTTTCAATTAATGAACAAGAGATATTGAAACTATGTGCCTATTTATCTATGTGGTAAAAAACTACAAATCAGTATACACTTGCTTTGCAAAAGCATCTAAGCTTGGGTCTCTTGCGCCCATTAGTAGCAATACACAATCATCTGTAAGATGTGGCTGTAACGCTGCAACCAATTGGTTTCTATCTTCTACAAAATAGGCATTTTTACCTTGCGCTTTAATATCTTCAATCAAATCATTAGCACTAATATCTTTTACAGCTGTACCGCCAGCGTAAAAAATTTCGCTCATCCATATTTCATCTTGGGGTCTTAAAGTTTTGCTTATTTCTTCTACAAAATCTTTACGTAAAAAGCGAGTAGGCCCATAACCATGCGGCTGAAACCAGGCAATCACTTTTGCAGCCAAAGGTTGAACACCAGCAATAGCTGCGGCAACTTTTGCAGGATTGTGTGCGTAGTCATCAATTACCCAAATATTGCCCTTTTTGCCAAGCACTTGGTTACGCCTGTAAATACCTTTATAGTGTGCAATTGCTTTACTACAAACCTCTAAACTTACACCAAGTTGATTAGCCACAGCTACAGCAGCCAATGCATTTTCCATGTTATGCTTACCAATGGCATTCAGCTTAAAATCAATACCATTTATTTTAAAACAAATACTCAATCCTTCTTGCAAAAAATCGGTTGCTTTGTAGCCAGCATTTGCATTTGTAGAAGAAAAATCTTGCGTTACACTTTGTGAAAAAGGCGCGGCCAATTCATGCGAAGCATTTACTACAAAACGTTGTGAATGGCTTTTAAATGTTTGAAATATAGTTTGCAGTTCGCTTATTTCTTTATGGTCTTTATCAAGATTTAATAATAGCCCAATTTCAGGATGATAGTTTACTATAGAGCCATCACTTTCATCCGCTTCTATTACTAATAAATCGCCTTTACCTACAAAAGCATTACCTATTTTACCTTGCTCTTGTAAGCGCACCAAACCTGCACCACTTATAATACTTGGCTGCAAACCTGCCACTTCTAAAATATCAAATAACATGGCAGATGTTGTGCTTTTACCACTTGTACCACCAACAGCTATCGTACGTTTATCATTACTAATTAAGGTCAATAGTTGTGACCTAGTAATGATAGGAATATTTAAGCTTCTTGCCTTCTGAATTTCAACATTTGTTTCTTCTACAGCAGTAGAAATAACTATCAATTGTGTTGCTTCATTAATGCCACTACCATCTTGTAAAAAACAAGTAATGCCTTCAGTTTCTAGCTTCTCTTTTGTGTCGTTCGGTTCACCCGGATGAAAATATCTATCGCTACCAGTTACTGTTTTACCAATACCTGATAAATATTGTGCAATAGCACTCATGCCTGTGCCTGCAACGCCTATAAAGTGTAAGCAATCAATCTTTTTCAAGTCATATTTTCCTTCAGTCATAATTTTATTTTATCATCATAAAAATCATTATTAATCAGCGGTTAAATTACTTCTTCAACCCACCAACCAATATCGTAATCATATTTTCTTCTAGTTCTTTACCGTTAATTTTCACCTTACTTCTGTGCCAACTTTCTATGCCACTTACTGCATGTAACAGAATTAAAACAGCTGTTGGCGCATCTATTTTTTTAATCTCTTTTTTGGCAATACCTTGCTCTATAATAGCTGCAAAACGCTTTCTAAATGTGCGTCTTTGACTTTGAAAATTTGATAAATAAGGCTCACTTAAATGTTTCCATTCTCTATCGCTCACATACACCTCATCATAATGCAACACCATGCCTGTTATTAAAAAACGTAACAACTTCTCTATCTTTTGAATACTGTTTGTGGGTTCAGCCTCAATTTCATCCATCGTTTGCATGTACCTATTTGCCACTTCAAAGCAAATGATATGCAGCAATTCGCTTTTACTATGAATATGGTTGTACAAACTTGCCGCCTCTACACCTACCACATCTGCTAGTTCACGCATACTTGCAGCTTTAAAACCTTTTTCTTTAAATAAGGCGGCAGCACTAGTAATAATCACCTCTTTTCTAGTGTGATTGCTATCGGTTTTTATTCGTCCCATAAGGTCAAAAATACACTAACACTCGTTAGCGCTAATGAATGTTTTACGTTAGTTTTAAATTTTTAGGGCAAATGGTATAGTTTCGCCGCTGTAAAAATCAATACAAACATAACAAATCAACAACTTATGTCTTTAGTAGTAGTAGGTTCTATGGCTTTTGATGCGATAGAAACGCCATTTGGAAAGAGTGATAAAATTATAGGTGGTGCAGGAACTTTCATTGCTTGGTGTGCATCCAATTTCGTACCAGTAAAACAGATAAGCGTTGTTGGTGGCGATTTTCCTCAAGAAGAATTAGACATTTTAACGGCTCGTAACGTAGCACTAGAAGGTGTTCAAATAAAAAAAGATGAAAAAACTTTTTTTTGGAGCGGCCGCTACCACATGGATATGAATTCTCGTGACACCTTAGTAACTGAACTAAATGTTTTGGCAGATTTTCAACCAGTTGTTCCAGACAGCTATCAAGATTGTGAGTTTTTAATGTTAGGTAATTTGGCGCCATCTGTTCAGTTGAGCGTTATCAATCAACTAAAAAATAAACCAAAATTAGTGGTGCTAGATACCATGAACTTTTGGATGGATATTGCTTTAGACGACTTAAAAGCTGTGCTGAAACATGTAGATGTATTAATGGTAAATGATAGCGAAGCAAGGCAGCTAAGCGGTGATTATTCTTTGGTACGTGCTGCGCAAAAAATTCATGAACTGGGGCCAAAATTCGTTATCATTAAAAAAGGTGAACACGGTGCATTGTTATTCCACGAGGATAAAGTATTTGCTGCACCAGCATTGCCTTTAGAAGAAGTATTTGACCCAACAGGTGCTGGCGATACGTTTGCAGGTGGCTTTATTGCGCACATTGCAAAAACCAAAGACATTAGTTTTGAAAACATGAAAACAGCCATCATTGTTGGTAGCGCAATGGCAAGTTTTGCTGTTGAAAAATTTGGTACACAACGCTTACGTGAAATTTCTGTGAGCGATATTCACGACCGTGTACAGCAGTTTGTACAGCTAGCTACTTTCGATATTAGCCTTGTATAATTTCTATTTATAAAAATAATCTTTACTAAAAAACACTTGCCTCGGTAAGTGTTTTTTAGTTTAAGCCAGTTTATCTGCGTTTATGTAATTAATCGCTGCTACTTTAGTTAAGTAGCTATATTTATCAAAACATTAAACTTCTTATTGCATGAAAAAAATACAATGGTTGCTTGCATTGCCGCTTGCATTTGCAGCAATAAATGGCTGTAAAAACAAAGCCACAACTACTCAAAAATTTATTGAAACTACCAATATGGATAGTTCGGTAAAACCTGGTGACGACTTCTTTTTATTTGTAAATGGCAAATGGATAAAGAATACCGAAATCCCTTCTACTGAAGCTGGTGCTGGTGCTGGTTTAGAGCTTTACAATCGTACTAAAGCCAACCTTAAAAGCATTTTAGAAGACGTGTCAAAAGGTGGGCAAAGTGCAGGTAGTATAGAACAAAAAGTAGGCGATTTTTATGCCTCAGGTATGGATTCTGCTACTATAGAAAAACTTGGCTACGAACCATTAAAGCCAACATTTGCAAGTATTGCAGCTATTAAAGATGCAAAAGGTGTCATGGGTTTTCTTGGCACACAACTTACCGAAAACAATGGCTTATTATTTCAACCATATGTTGCTGCTGACGATAAAAATAGCAGCATGAACATCTTAGTATTTTATCAAGGTGGCTTAGGTATGCCTGATAGGGATTACTATGTAAAATCTGACCCAGCAACAGTTGCTATTCAAAAAGCTTATCAAACCTATGTGCAAAACGCTTTGCAATTAACTGGTAGCGATTCTATAACAGCTATTAAACAAACGCAAGCCATTTACAACTTAGAAAAGCAAATAGCGCTTAGCCATAAAACCAATGTAGAACTAAGAGATCCGCAAAGCAATTACAATAAAAAAGCCATTGCAGACTTACAAAAAGCTATGCCTACGTTTGATTGGGTAACATTAACCAAAACACTAGGTGTAAAGGTTGATTCAGTGAATGTAAGTCAGCCTGCATTTTATGCCAAAGTAAACGAGTTATTAACTAGTACACCTATTGATGTATGGCAAGCCTATCTTAAGTTTCATACCATTAGCAATGCTGCCGCAGCATTAAGTAGCAGCTTTGTAAATGCTCGATTTGATTATCAAAAATCACTAACTGGCCAACAAAAAATAAAGCCACGTTGGGATAGAATGTATCGCATTACTGATGCCAACCTTGGTGAAGCATTAGGTCAACTATATGTAAAAAAATACTTTACAGAAGATGCTAAAAAACGCATGCTTGAACTAGTGAATAATCTTGGTTTAGCTTTTGAAAAAAGAATTAACGAGCTAGATTGGATGAGCGATACGACCAAGCAGAAAGCAAAAGATAAACTGCATGCTTTTTTAAAGAAAATTGGTTATCCTGACAAATGGCGTGACTACAGTAAAGTAACTATTGACAGAAGCAAATTCTTTGAAAACTTAACTGCTTGTGCCAAAAATGAATTTGCATACCAAATGAGCAAAGTGGGCAAGCCTGTAGACAAAACAGAATGGGGCATGACGCCACCAACCATCAATGCATACTACAATCCTACCTTTAACGAAATTGTTTTTCCTGCTGGTATTTTACAGCTTCCTTTCTTCAATCCTAATGCTGATGATGCCATAAACTATGGTGGTATTGGTATGGTAATAGGCCACGAAATGACACATGGTTTTGATGACCAAGGTGCACAATATGATAAAGATGGTAATCTTAAAAACTGGTGGGCTAAAAGCGATAGCGTACAATTTGTAGCTAAAAGTAAACGTGTAATTGATTTGTACAATAGCTTCACTGTGCTAGATACAATTCATGTAAATGGCGCATTAACTACAGGTGAAAACATGGCTGACATTGGTGGTATTGCTATTGCTTACAGTGCCTTTAAAATGACCAAACAAGGTCAAGACACTACAAAAATTGATGGCTTTACACCAGACCAACGTTTCTTTATTTCATTTGCCCAAATATGGCGCAGCAAAGAAAAAGACGAAAGCATGAGGCAGTCAATTAATACAGATCCACACTCACCACCATCATGGAGAGTTTTAGGACCTCTGATGAATTTCACACCATTTTACAATGCATTTAATGTAAAAGAAGGCGACAAAATGTTTAAGCCAGAAAAGGACAGAATAAAAATTTGGTAATCAATATTTTAAAAGCATCAACCACAAAAGTTGATGCTTTTTTATTTACTTTTAGGTTGTAAAACAAGTTAAAATGAAAGCATCATTTCAAAATGTAGTTTGGAAAGAGGATGAATTGTATGTAGCACAATGCCTAAATATAGATGTATCGAGCTTTGGTGAAACAAAAGCAGAAGCATTAAGCAATTTAGAAGAAGCTTTAGAGTTGTACTTTGAAGATGTTTCGTTTGATGAAGCCACTATTATTGAGAATCCTGAAATTATTTCTACAGAATTAGAACATGCCTAAACTATATTCATCAGACGATATTTTAAAAATGTTGCAGCGAAATGGGTTTCATTTCGTCTCACAAAAAGGTAGCCACATTAAATACAGAAAATTAGGAACCCCTACTCTAACAGTAATTATACCAGCTGAAAGAAAGGTTATCCCTAATGGAACGCTAACATCAATTCTTCGCCAATCGAATCTTACCAAACAAGATTTAGAAAAATAATTTTTGGCGTAAAACATTTTACCTTATACATTCGCATCGCAAATGACAACAATAAAGAACATAAAGAGCACTAAGAAACACATCCTAAACGGGAAGTAGCTTACCTTTTTATGTACCTTTAACAACATACTAAGAGCCTTCCCAAAACGGGGAGGTTTTTTTTATGCCCCCATCCCCTAAAGGGGTGAAATAAAAATCTTAAATTATTTTATTAACAAACAAAAACAAACAAAAATGAAAGTAGCAGTAGTTGGCGCCACAGGCTTGGTAGGTACCAAAATGTTGCAGGTTTTAGCAGAAAGAAATTTTCCAGTAACTGAGTTAGTACCAGTTGCATCTGAACGTTCTGTAGGTAAAGAAGTAGAATTTAAAGGCAATAAATACAAGGTGGTAAGTATGGATGATGGTATTGCTGCAAAGCCTGCTGTTGCTATATTTTCTGCTGGTGGTGGTACTAGTTTAGAATGGGCACCACAATATGCTGCTGCTGGCATTACTGTAATTGACAATAGTAGTGCTTGGCGCATGGATCCAACTAAGAAATTAATAGTACCAGAAGTAAATGCAGAAGTGTTAACTGCTGAAGATAAAATTATTGCCAACCCTAACTGTAGCACTATTCAAATGGTGGTGGCATTACAACCATTACATACCAAATACAACATTAAACGTGTGGTAGTAAGCACTTACCAAAGTGTTACTGGCACTGGTAAAGCAGCGGTAGACCAGCTATTTAACGAGCGCAAAGGTATTGAAGGCCCTATGGCTTACAAGTATCAAATAGACTTGAACGTGATACCACAAATTGACGTTTTCTTAGAAAATGGCTACACCAAAGAGGAAATGAAAATGGTGAAAGAAACTTGTAAAATAATGCAAGACGACAATATTAAAGTAACCGCTACTACAGTACGTATACCTGTAATAGGTGGCCATAGCGAAAGCGTAAATGTGGAGTTTGAAAATGAGTTTGACCTTGATGAAGTAAAGGCTTTGTTAAGCGCTGCACCTGGTGTGGTATTGCAACAAGATGATGCAGCACAATTTTACCCAATGCCTTTATGGGCACACGAAAAAGACGAAGTATTTGTAGGCCGCTTACGTAGAGATGAAAGCCAACCAAAAACACTAAACATGTGGATTGTGAGCGATAATTTACGCAAAGGCGCTGCTACTAACGCAGTACAAATTGCTGAGTACTTAACTGGTAAAGGCTTGTTGTAAAATGTAGGTTTTGAGTGAATAAAAAAACGTCGGTAGCGCATTGCTATCGACGTTTTTGTTCTTATTATCCTCTTTTGTAGCCCCATTCTAGTGCCACGCTTTCGTAAGTGTCTGGGTAATTACCTTCTAGCAAGTGCAACAGTGCTTGTAATACTTTTTTCACTTCGGCTTTTAATACATCCTTCTGCCCTACTATACCACTTATGGCTTGCTGATTATCGGTACTTTGTTTTAACGCTATTTTATAGTCTGCTTGCAACTGTGTCCAAAAGGCAGTGCCATATTCTTTAGTACCAAATCCATCATCTGCTATGCCTTTTAGTACCATCTCAAAGCTTTTTAAGCCCAATTGCTGATCTAGAGGTAATACATAATTGGTACCCACTTTTACCATGCCAAACCTGCTGTACTGCTTTATAGCAGCAGCTTTACCATCATATTTTTCTTCTAAATAGAGTTTTAGTTTTTGTATGCCTTTAGTCACTTTGGTATCTAGCTGGTCTAGTGTAGTGGCAAAAGACGTAACATTACCCCCACTTGCATTGCGCTTACCAATTATTTTGCCCAAATCGTCTACATCCTTGGCATAAGCTGCCTGTGTTTTCCAAAAGCAGATAAGTGTAGGCGTTGCCCCCCATTTAGTGCATACCTTATCGGCAACATCCCATAAGTTACCAATATCGCTAGGTATTAGGCTTTTTTTGTGCTTAGAAGTAGTTGTTGCAGGTGTAGTGCCGCCACCTGCTGCGTCTGGGCTAAACATTTTGTAAATACACATACAGTAAAAATTTGAATGGTTATAAAAATTATGAATGTAAAATAATACAACTAAACCATATAAAAAAGCAAGGCTCTTAAAATTTTGTTATATTGGGGTAAATGCAGTATCAATAGCCACCTATTTACAATAGTTAGGCTTATTTCTAGAAATAAACCCTAATTATAGCCATAGTTGCCCTTATTTCTGAAAATAAGCGGAGGTATTTACAATAGCTGGGCCTATTTCCGGAAATAAGGGGAGATATTAGAAATAGTTGAGGTGATTGCAGGAAATGAGAATCAATTTTCCCCCATTCATTCAATTTATATCGTAAGAAAATATTACAGTAAAAAATGAACATAGAAAGGTAGTTAAGCGAAGTATATTTGTTTAGCAACTATAATTTTAAAAATCACTTACTCTAATGAAATTAACGGAAGATGAAACAGTCAAATTGCTAAAATATTATCTTGAAAATAATGGATGGCATGTTGGTGACAAATTCTGCTTGGGGCAAAAACATGGAATTGACATTGAAGCGAGTAAAGGCAAATCTGTAATGCTTATAGAAGTAAAAGGGGCAAAGGCAAGTGACACAGCACCAACAAAAAAAAGAGAGTATTTTGATAGTGGGCAAATCAAAACCCACTTTGGAAAAGCACTTGTAAAAATGTTACATGAGAAATCACGTAACCCAAAAGCAAAATTAGCTATCGCACATCCTGACGACGATGATATAAAAAAAGCAATCGGACACCTTATTCCATTTCTTAAACAATTAGAGATAATTCATTTTTGGGTTTCTCAAAATCAAGTAATCGAAGAATAATATGAACCAAGAAAAATGTTATTATATCCTTCGTGCAAGGATAGTTTTTCAAAATGCGATTTCTGGAGAATTAAACTTCCAGAATATTGAACACAAATTTGAAAATGTAAACCCAATTATTGCAAGACAAGCTGTATTTAATGATTTTGATAACTATATACACGGCTTGCTTTTAGGGATTGGATTAACAGAGAGGGAGATAAAAAACATTTCAGATAAAGAAACAAGGAAGTATTTGAACTCATACATCGACCAAAAAACTCAAACTAAAGTAAATTTAAGAGATGAAGAAATCGAGATTCCTGATTATATTGGAAATGGTATTTGGGTAGAAATGATTAAAAACAAAGATCAACAAAACAAACTCACAATCCATTCTATTAATAACGACAGTTCTGATATGCCAAACCCACCAAGTTTGGTTGACTTACAAGAGGAGTTCGAATTTTACGAAGCCAATAACTACGACACAAAAGGATTCTCAAAAACTGTTTCTTACTTTGACATTGACGAGTATAAAGAAGGCTATACAGAGACAGCTTTAGGAGAACATAACATTTTAGAAACACCTTTTGACTGGACAGGTTACGACAAAGTATATTGGTGGAGCAAATCTTATGAAGAAGAAACTACTAAAGACAATGAAGGCAAATTAGAAAAAGATTTACTTCCACCGATGGAAATTGTTTTTCAAAAAGGTGAACATGAATTTGTGGAATTTAAACCAGGTTTAATAAATAGACCATCCTCTTCACGAAACATTGAATTCGAAATAGCAAAAACCATCTGTGCATTTTTAAATTCAAAAGGCGGCTATCTATTTATTGGAGTAGCAGATAAAGAGAAGAAAGTCTACGGCATAGATTTAATAAATATTTCAAAAGATGAATTTTTGCGTGAGTTTACAAGAATAAAGTCACATTATTTGCCCCCATCAATCGCATTTACTATTTATGGTGGCTTTTATTCAATTGATGAGAAGGATGTTTTTGTCATAACCGTATTTCCTAGTGAAAATTCCCCGATTTTTTTACACAGAAAAGATGAAAATAATAAAACAGTGAAAGAGTTTTATGTTAGAGCAGATGCTTCATCACGTCATATACATGATATTGAAGAATTAGTAAAGTATTGCAGAAACAAGTGGAGATAAACACAAACTAAGTCAAATTACTTCTCTTCGATAAAAGCCTAATAAAGTTATAAACGTAAAAGTGTGCGCAACAGGCGCTTAATAGTAATAATGACGCTGGTTACATCAATTTTTTCTACTTACTTCTACCCTTCTATACCTCTATTTATGAAATAAACTAGTGGCTGTATTTGAGCGCAGGCATCTACAATTTTTTGTACTAGCTTAGGGCTTGTTAAATCTGCATCGCTAATAGGTGTAGATACGATAAAGCTTTTAAGTTTTAAATATTCAATGGCAGGATTATATTCTTCGTAGCCTTTTGGTGCACGTTTTAGCAATACATCTTCACCATGTTCTAAACCACCAAAGGTTTTTACAAATGCTTTGTTGGTAACAATCTCTTTAAACTCATCTAGGCAATAGTCTATTTCTTGGCGTATCTTTTTAAGTTCTGGTGCCATAGGCATCCACATACCGCCTGCTATAAAACTTGCACCTGGCTCTAGGTGAAAATAATAGCCTGCAAGCTGCATTTTTTTACCGCCTTTGCTAAAACCTGCACCCATATTGGTTTTGTAAGGGTCTTTATTTTTACTAAAACGCACATCTCTATTAATACGAAACGTACAATCTTTTGGTTGTAACAGTGCCAAAGTCTCATCATTGGCCACCAAACCTTTTAATACGTGGCTTACTAATTGCAGATAATCGGCTTTTGCAGCTTCGTACAGTTTTCTATTGGCATCAAACCAATCTTTATGGTTGTTAAGCTTTAAATCTTTTAAAAACTGTATGGTGGTTTTCTGAATCATAAATGCAGCATTTGTATTTACACAACAACAATAATAACACAAAAGGCTATAAAAAGTTAGTTGTTGGCATGATAAGTATCATGCAATTATCTGTTGTAAGTCAACCATTAGCACCTACAAACGGAGCAATTTTACATCGTGAAACAAAACATGAAACAGACAAGCATTATGACGAGATTACAATGTACTGCTGGATTACTAGGCATGTTATTAATACTACTTTTTGTGAGCCCTGCAACAGCGCAGGTAAACTATACTGCAAGTGGTGTTTCTATCAAAGTATCTGGCACTTCTAATTTGCATGACTGGGACGTAAAATCATCTACAGCTACCGTATCTGCTACTATTGCTGTAAGCCCAGCAGGTGTTATTACCGCATTATCTGCCCTCAACTTTATTACCCCTGTAAATGCCTTAAAAAGTGAGCACAGTGGTATGGACAAAAACACTTACAAAGCTTTAAAGAAAGATGCTAACCCAAACATTAGCTTCTTACTAAAAACTGCAACTGTAACTGGTAACACTATTAAATGTCACGGTGTACTTACCATTGCTGGCAAAGGGGTAGAAACAGATGTATTTGTATCTTATAAAGTAAATGCAGATAAGACTATTACTGTAACAGGCACTAAAACTATTAATATGCTTGATTATGGTGTAGAGCCACCAACTGCATTATTAGGCACTATTAAAACAGGTAAAGACATCGTTTTAAACTTTACAGTGATAATGAAATAACCAACCAATTTTCTTCTTGAATTAATTTATTTAAGTAACAACAAAACAGAACAATTATGAAAACGCTTATTAGAAAATACAGAGCGGTGCTGCTATTAGCAACCTTTATTTTACCATTATTAGTAATGGCACAGCAACCTAAAATAGCCAATTTTAGAGCTTACGATAAATCAGGTATCAATGTATTTGAAACATCTAAAGCAGATACAGCAAAATTTGATGGCTTGAAAGTAAGATGGGGCGCAGGTTTTACCCAACAATACCAAAGCTTAACACACGAAAACACAGCCTTAAACAATACTGGTTCAACTTTAGTAACTGCTGGTTCTAACAAATTATATCCAATTGCCCCAGGCTTTATGACTGCACAAGCTAACTTGTATATGGATGTACAATTGGCAGATGGTATTAAACTAAACGTAACTAGCTACTTATCTAGCAGACACCACAATGAAACGTGGGTAAAAGGTGGCTATATCCAATTTGATAAAGTACCTTTTAAAGGTCAGTTTTGGGATGACTTTATGAAAATCGCCACTATCAAAATCGGTCACTTTGAAGTGAATTATGGTGATGCGCACTTTCGTAGAACCGATGGCGGACAAGCTTTATACAATCCATTTATGGAAGGAAACATTGCAGATGCCTATGCTACAGAAATTGGCGGTGAAGTGTACTTGCAAAAAAACGGTTTCTTAGGTATGATTGGCGTAACCAATGGTATGATTAAGGGCCATGTTGATTCAGTACTTGCAACTGTACAAGATGATAATACGAATAGAGCACCTTCTATTTACCTAAAAGGAGGTGTAGATAAAAAACTAGGTGACCTACTAAGAGTAAGAGTAACTGGTAGCTTTTACCACAATAGTAGTTCTGCTGGTAGTGGTTTAACCCTTTACGGTGGCGACCGTACAGGTTCTAACTATCAAGACGTAATGGAAAAATGGGTTGCCAGTGGTGGAGGTACTTCTGCAGCTGCTGCCCCTGCTTCTACAGCCATAGCATTCTCTGGTAGATTTAACCCTGGCTTTAGCAAAAAAGTAGATGCCTTTATGTTGAATGGCTTCTTAAAAGTGAAAGGTTTAGAACTATTTGGCACATTTGAAACTGCTAGCGGTAGAACTAAAACAGAAACTGATAACCGCAAAATGACACAACTTGCTGGTGATGCAGTGTACAGAGTAGGTAAAGCAGAAAATGTGTTCTTTGGCTTACGTTACAATACTGTAAAAGCTGCACTTGCAGGCGCTACACAAGATGTAACAGTGAACAGATTTGCAGTTGCTGGTGGCTGGTTTATTACTAAAAATGTGATGATGAAAGCAGAATATGTAAACCAAACTTATAAAGACTTTGCTGTAACAGATTACAGAAATGGTGGTAAATTCAAAGGCTTAGTTATTGAAGCTGTTGTAGGATTCTAATCGTTATTTCTTATAACTTTAAACAGTCAGAATGAAGCTTCATTCTGACTGTTTTTATATTTAGCCAAAATTATTTGCTAAAAATGCGTGTAAAAATGTTAGCAATACGATTTTTTGTCTACTGGCAATTGCTTTGTCAACACACATTTGCGCAGCAAAAAGCAAATACTACCAAATGGGTGGTACAAGGTGGTGGCTCGCTAAAAGTAGATGGCTCTACTAATATTAATAAATTTACTTGCCGCATTATTAACTACAATACACCCGATACGCTTACCATTACTCATAATAAAGATATTAGCTTGCCAATGGGTGGCAAAATAAGCCTAGATATTGCAGCTTTTAATTGTGGTAATCCGATAATGACAAGCGATTTACGCAAAAACCTCAAGTACAAAGATTTTCCTAAGCTTATTATTAACTTTATTTCGCTTAGTAAATTACCGGATCCCTCAAAACCCAATGCAGATATTACGGGCTTGGTAGATATAGAACTTGCGGGGGTAAAAAAACGCATTTTGGTAAGCTATAGTTTTACTGCTTTTACCAGAGATAATTTTCGCCTTACAGGCAAAAAAGATGTGAACTTCTCAGATTTTAACCTGATACCACCAAGAAAGCTAGGCGGTATGATAAAAACCAACGAAAGATTAGACGTAGAATTTGAATTAACGCTAGATACGTTATAGTTTAACCCGTAGAGACGAACTGCGGTACGTCTCTATGGGTTAATTTTTGCAAATAATATACCCGCAATGGTGGCTTGAAGCGCACCATATGCAAACCAACTACCAATCATTACTAAGGTTACATCTAGCGCACTGTAGGTAATCCACATAACTGGCAACATAGCTACTAAGCTAAATATAACACCAAACTCAAGACCTCTTAACACCATATTGCCTTTTATAAGGCTTTTAAAGCGCTCCCAAAACCACGAGAGTGAGAAGCTAATTACAAATGCATGGCTATAAAAAAAGGCATCTCTACTACCATCAGAATTAAACAATGGGTTATTATAGTCAACAAAAAATGCTGGAAAGAATTTGATGGACAAAAACAAACCTCCATAGCTTACTATAAATAATAACACGCCAGCTAATAAGCCACAGGTAATAATTTTTTTAAGCATAATGGTAGGTTTTTAAGGTGCTAATTGTATGTTGTAAATTTACTAAAACTATACCTGCTGATTAGTATTAACTAGCGCTAAAAACTCATCTTCACTAATTATTTTAATGGTGTTAATTTTTTTTGCTTTTTCTAGCTTACTACCTGCATCTTCACCTACTACCAAGTAGTTCAATTTGCTACTTACGCCACTTACTATTTTGCCACCTTGCTGTTCTGCTAAAGCCTCAGCATCATTACGTTTTAGCTTATTTAATGTACCGGTAAATAAAAATGTTTGCCCCGCTAAACCACCTTCTGCAACAGCATCTTTTTTAGTATTTACGAGTTGTAAGCCAAGCGCTTCTAATTGCCTTAGCATAGCAATATTTTTCTCATTACTAAAGTATTCAAAAATGCTTTTAGCCACTTTTACACCCACATCATCTAGCTGTTGTAAATCTTCTTCTGTTTTACTAGCAAATTCAAAAATGTTGCTCACATAATTAGCCAAAACTTTAGCTGTGGTTTCGCCCACAAAACGAATACCCAAACCATAAATTAATCGATGCAATGGCTGTGTTTTAGAGGCTTCTATGGCAGCTTTTAAATTATCGATGCTTTTTGCACCAATACCTTTTTGGTTAGCCAACTTATCAAAATCTAGCGTGTACACACTTGGTATGTCTGTAAGCAAACCCATTTCGTAAAAGCGTCTCACATTAGCTTCGCCAAAGCTTTTTATATCCATGGCATCTTTACTCACAAAATGAATAATTGCCAGCATTAATTGTTCTGTACAATCAGCATTTACACAGCGCCACACAGCTTCAGCTTCATCTTTAATTAGCGGTTGATTACATGATGGACATTCTTTTACAAATACAATAGGCGCTTGCGAACCATCACGCAATTCTGGTAAGCTTTTTACAATTTGCGGTATTACATCGCCTGCACGTTCTATTACTACAGTATCATTTATTTGTAAATCTTTCTCTTTAATATATTCTTCGTTATGCACCGAAATACTACTTACCGTAACACCACCAACTTGTACTGGATCTAGCTTAGCAACAGGTGTAACTGCACCAGTTCTGCCCACTTGAAACTCAATACCACGCAGCTTTGTAGTGGCTTGGCGTGCTTTAAATTTAAAAGCAATCGCCCAACGAGGGTGGTGGGTAGTCATGCCTAATTTATCTTGCAATGCAAAGTCATTTACCTTAATTACCATACCATCAATTTCGTATGGCAAGGTATCTCTCAAGGCTTCAAACTCATTTACATATTGTATTACAGTCTCAATACCTTGTACTACTTTCTTTTCTTTTTGAGGGGAACGAAAACCCAAATTCCAAAGTAGTTGCAGAGAGCCAGAGTGAGAAGCCCCCCCGCCCCCCAAAAGGGGGATTTCAGAATCAGTTTTAGCTACCCCATCATTCACTATTGACGACTGACTATTGACATAATAGCTAACATGATACAAAAATGCTTCTAAATTTCTCTTGGCAACTTCTTTAGGGTCTTTCATTCGTAAGCTACCACTTGCAGCATTACGAGGATTTGCTAATGGACTTAAACCTTGTGCAACTAAACCTTCATTATAGGTATCGAAAGCTGCTTTAGTCATTACCACTTCACCTCTAATTTCTATTTGCTGAATACCATATGTAGAGAAATTAGCCGATAAAGGAATAGAACGGATTTGCTTGATATTGGTGGTAATATCATCACCTGCTACACCATCACCACGAGTGGCTGCACGCACTAGCATATCATTTTCATAAATCAACGAAATACTTGCCCCATCAAACTTTGGCTCTACACAATACTCAATATTATCAAGGCTAGACAGTTCTTTCACTTTTCTATCCCAATCGAGCAAATCATCAGCATTGTAACTATTGTCAAGGCTAAGCATTGGCACCAAATGCTGCACTGTTTCAAAGCCACTGTTTAAACTTGTACCTACCCTTTGTGTTGGTGAATCTTTTGTAATAATTTCTGGATGCGCTTTTTCTACAGCTTCTAACAGCTTGTATAATTGGTCATATTGCCCATCACTTATAATTGGCTCACTTAGTACATAATAACGGTGTTCGTGAAAACGAAGCACGTTGCGTAAATCTTCTACTTCAGGTAATACGGCTTCAGTATTGGTAAGCATTTGCAAGAAATGCTGTGTACTTTCTTGGTAATTGAGAATTTGAGAATTGCTGTACATAGTTGCTAATAAAACATAAAGATAATTGTAGCAAAGGTTATAGCATATTTTGTGTAAAGGTTTCCAAATAGTTTACTGAAAGCTACTTACTTTTACGCCACCCGAAAACCTAAAGCGATTATTAAATTTCCGTTGAATTTTCTGCATGAAAAAAGCAAATACAAACCAAAACATAAAATCTAAAGAAGAATTATTAAAGAACGCAAAAGCGCTTGTAGAAACCTACAATAGTGTACCTGTAACTGTTGACTGTGTGATATTTGGGTTTGACGAAAATGAACTAAAAGTTCTATTGATTAGAGCGGATTTAGAATATTATAATGGCATGTGGAGCTTGTTGGGCGAATTAATGCTACCACACGAAACCTTAAATGAAGCAGCCTACAGAATTTTAAAGGAAAGAACTGGTATGGATGATGTCTATCTTGATCAAGTGGGGGCTTTTAGTGGCATTAACCGTCACCCAGGTGGTAGGGTACTTACAGTTGCTTATTGTTCTTTGCTAAACATTAATCATCATCAATTAAAAATTACCGACCACGAGTTACATTGGCATAGTTTTCAAAGCATCACAGAGCTATCATTTGACCATAAAGAAATTTTAGATGAATGCTACAAGTGGTTGCAAAAACGTATTCAAGAGCATCCACTTGGTTTTAATTTATTGCCAGATAAATTCTCACTTAGAGAGCTACAAAATTTATACGAAGCCATCTTAAATACCAAACTAGATAGGCGCAACTTTAGAAAGAAATTTGCATCAATGGATTTGCTGATAGATGTGGGTGAAATGGAAGCTGATGTACCACACAGACCTGGCAAGCTGTATAAATTTGATTTTGCCAAGTATGAAAAAAGTAAGCGCAAGTGGATAGGCATAGACTTTTAAAAGTATTCAAAAATTGGCAATTCACTCTTCACACTTCACTTGTTACTAATGTTGTATTCTTTACTAAGAGATATTTTATTCAAGTTCGATCCAGAAGCTGTACACCACTTTAGCATGAATCAGCTAAAGTTGATTTGTAGCACTACAATAGGTAAGCAAATAATCAGTGCCAATTTCACTCCAAAAAATGCAACCTTACAAAAGGAAGTATTTGGCTTAACCTTTAATAATCCCATTGGTTTGGGTGCAGGCTTTGATAAAAATGCATTGTACTTAAATGAATTAGAAGCCCTTGGTTTTGGCTTTGTAGAGGTAGGTACTGTAACGCCTAAAGCACAAGCTGGCAACGATAAACCAAGATTGTTTCGATTACCAAAAGATAAAGCACTCATTAATAGAATGGGCTTTAATAATGATGGTGTAGAGGTTGTAAAAAGAAGGTTAGCTGATTGGAATAATCAGAAATCGAAAATCGAAAATCGTATAGTTACTAAAGATACTCGATTTACGACCAACAATCCCAAATTGATAGTTGGGGGTAATATTGGTAAAAATAAAGTTACTGCTAACGAAGATGCTTGGAAAGATTATGAGATTTGCTTTACAGAATTATTTGACTACGCAGATTATTTTGTAGTAAATGTGAGTAGCCCAAATACACCTGGCTTACGAGAGTTACAAGAAAAAGCTTCTTTACAAAAAATATTATCACAACTTCAAAATATCAATCAGGGCAAGGCAAAACCCAAACCGCTATTACTAAAAATTGCCCCAGACTTAACTACTGAGCAATTAGATGATATAGTATCGCTTGCTTTTGAAGTAAACCTTGCTGGTTTGGTAGCTACCAATACCACTATAAGTAGAGAAAATTTAATGACCAATACTCAAGAAATTGAAGCCATTGGCGCTGGCGGTTTAAGCGGTAAACCTGTAACCAATAGAAGTACTGAAGTGGTTAGCTATTTACACCAACAAACTTCTGGCAAAGTGCCTATAATAGCTAGCGGCGGTATTTTTACTGGTAATGATGCCAAAGAAAAACTTGCTGCTGGTGCAAGTCTATTGCAAGTGTGGACCGGCTTTGTGTATGAAGGACCAAGTATAGTTAAGAAGATTTGTAGTGATTTATAATATCAAAATGCTTGGCTAAGATTGCCAAGCATTTTGATATTATACATAATACATTTAATTAAAAATCAATAACCAGGATTAGGTATTACATTAGTATTGTTGCGAAGTTCACGCTCTGGTATTGGCCATACCCACTTAACACTTGATGAGGTAAGTGATGTTTTTACTTGTAAATTAGCATTACCAATGTTGGTAGAAGGTCTTGAGATAGTTCGAGAAGTTCTTTTTAAATCAAACCATCTATGACCTTCAATACACAATTCTCTTCTTCTTTCATTTTCAATTTCAGCTATTAATGCAGAACCAGAATAGGTAGTTGTTAACCAACCCAAAATACGTGCTGCTTTGAGCGTATTTAAATCGTTAGATGCTGCAATTTCGTTAGTAGCACCACCAAGTAATGTATTTGCTTCGGCACGTATTAAATACATTTCTGCTGTTCTGAAAACTTTAAAATTTACTAAATTATCCGAAGCAGAGCCTTTGCCTCTAAACTTTTGAATTGCATAATTTGTAGACCCACCAGTAGTGTTTCTAACAAAAAAATATGTACTAAATCTAATATCGTTTACCTTATCGTACAAATTTATAAGTGATGGATGTACCCCAAATGTATTTCTATCAAATCTGAAACTCATTACATCAGCACTTGGGTAAGGGCTACCTGCGTCACCAGCATTGTTTTGTATGCCCCACACAACTTCACTTACATTAGTGTCATTCCATATGCCTGAAAAATTTGTTATGCTGGCTAATGGAATAGCAGTAATAACAGCAGTAGCGTTTGTAACTGCTGTGGCATAATCTTTAGCATACAAAGCTATTCTTGCTAAAGCGGCCCTAGCACCATTTACATCTATTCTGGCTTTATTAGTTGTAGTATTTACACTTGCATCTACATTGGATAGTAATGTTATTGATTTTGTTATATCATTATAAATAAGATCATAACTTTCTTTTACAGTGCTTCTTTTTAAAGAAGTAATGCTATTATCTGTTTTAAGTATAATGCCCAAATCAGATGAATTTCTAAGTAAACTATTAGAATAGCCTTTAAGAAGATCGAAATGTGCTATAGCCCTTGCTGCTAAAGCTTGACCAAGGATACGATTATACTTAAACTCATTTTCAGATTTAAACTTATCAATACCATTAATAATAATGTTAGCTTGATAAATTACATTATATGGAGCTAGCCAATTACTTTCAAAAAAACCTTCGTTTCCAACGTATTCCCAATTAGCTATTTTCTGATAATTAACTAAGGATTCTATTGTTTCGTAAGTATTATCGCTTAAGGCTTCTGCCGTACATCCTAAAAATCCATTATAATAATTTGCGGAAGCAAAACCACTATAAACACCGTTTAATTGAGATGCATATCCATCTAGATTTGTGTATGCATTAACTGTTGTGAAATTATATGGATCTGTTAGATCAATATTTTTTGAACAAGATTGTAGTAATAATACTACAATCATAAAAAAATAAAATACACTATATACTTTTTTCATTTTTATAAAGTTTTTTTTTACAACGAGATTTTTATACCAGTTTGTATTGTACGTAAAGCTGGATATTGTGCACCCACTTGCGTACCGATATTAGCTGTAGCAGTAGGATTAATTTCAGGATCACGACCTCGGTACTTTGTATTAGTCCAAAGGTTAGTACCGGAAATGTAAAAACTTAAACCTCTAATTTTTAAACTACTAAGCACTTTTTTAGGCAACTCATAATTAAGAGTTACACTTCTTAATCGCAAAAATGAATTATTTTCTACAAAATGGGTAGTCGCATCTAAGTTGTACACGGCACTAGGACTTGGAATATCTGTTATATCGCCTGGTTTTTGCCACTCCCTTAATAAATCTGCACTTACATTATCGTAGTAATAATCAGGAATTTCAATATTAGAACGCTCATTATTAAACAAAGATGAATTTAGCATATAACTAAATTGTGCTGATAAGCTTATTCCTTTAAAGCTACCATTAAGTCCAAAGCCACCAAAAACTGAAGGATCTGTATTGCCAACTAATACCCTGTCGCTGGTACTATAAGTTTCACTCAAAGTTCCATCCAATTTACGATACTGTGGATTACCATTTGCCGGATTAACGCCAGCATATTGAACTAAAAACAAAGAATTAATTGGCTTACCTTTAATTCTAGCTATATTACCCGTAACAGTTGTATCACCTGCACCTCCACCTAATTCGATAAGTTTATTTTGGTTAAAGCTTATGTTAGCATTAATAGAAAGTTTAAAGTCTTTCTTATCAATCGCTAAGTAATTAAGGGCAGCTTCAATACCAGTATTTCTAGCTCTACCCACATTTGATGTAACTGTTGCAAAGCCGTTAGACAATGAAATCTCTTTTTGCGATAACAAATCTTTGGAATCTTCAATATAAAAATCTACATTACCTGTTAATTTATTTTTAAATAACCCAAAGTCTAAGCCAGTATTAAATTTTTGTCTTACTTCCCACTTTAAATCTGCATTAGCAAGAACGGTAACCGCAGAACCAGATGTAGCATTGTAAGCTCTATTAGCTACAACTGTACCTTGAGAAGCATAAGTACCTATACCATTTTGATAACCAACTGTACCATAACTAACTCTAAACTTTAATAAATTGACTGTTGTACTAAGTGCATCAAAAAATGATTCATCACTAATTATCCAACTAACGCCAGCGCCGCCAAAATTCGCATACCTATTGTTAGCACCAAAAGCTGATGAGCCATCTCTTCTAAAATTAGATGTAAAGAAATATTTATTTTTAAACCCATAGTTTAATACACCAAAATAAGATTGAATATCTCTTTCGGCACCACCGAACCTTATTCTTGGTAATAAATCGGCACTTATTGTAGAACCTGCTTCATTTTGAAATGGCGAACCTAAACCGAAAGTTGTATTACCGGTGTTAGAATTTTTACTTACAATAAATTCGTAGTAAGCTCCAAGATCTAATGAATGATTACCGAATTTTTTAGAATAATTTAACGAATTGGTATTAGTAACAATTTGACTATAAGAAAAATCTCTACCAAAAGAGCTTGTTCTGTAGTTTGAGCTTGAACCACTAGTTGGTCTTGGATTAGAACCAGCAGAATAGGTTCTTCTGTCTATAAAACTAGTATTATCGAATTGTCTATAATCTATCCCATAAAGTGTTTTGATTGATAATCCTGAAACAAAAGGTATTTTGTATTCAATATTACCATTAGCAACAATACGGGTTTCCTTACTCCCATTTTTGTTCCAAAATAAATCCGTTGTTGGAATTGGTTGACCAGTTTCTGTGATTCTTGGCCTTGTTAGTTGTGTACCGCCAGCTACAAAATTACCAGCAGCGTTGTAAGTACCAAAAACAAATGGCTTCTCATAGGCATTAGCCCATTGACCACCATTTAATGGTGATGATATTGTAGCATTTTGTTCAGCAGTATTCGAATAGTTTGACAAACTACCAGTTGCTTTAACACTAAAAGTCAAGGTTCCAACTTCTTGGCTAATATTAATTCTTCCTGTCAATCTGTCAAAAGATGTATTACGAACTGTACCATCTTGCTTAAAATAATTCACAGATGTAAAGTATTTCAATTTTTCAGATCCACCAGATGCACTAACGTTAGCACTATAAGTTTTGCCAATTTGTGTTACTTCGTCCTCCCAATTTGTATTAATTTTTCTCAAAGAGTCAATTTCTGAGTTTGAATAAAAGGAAAGGTCAGTACCACCTCTTCTTAATTCATAAGAAATTTTCTCATCAGCAGTCATTAATCTATAGTCACGGAACTTGGGGAATTTTGACCAACCTGTATACGTCTCAACATCAAAACTAGTTTTTCCAGATTTACCATTTTTCGTAGTGACTACAATAACACCGTTACCGCCTCTAGAACCATATTGACCAGCACCCACGGCATCTTTTAATACACTAATGGTTTCAATATCGTTTGGATTAATTAAAGCGAAATCAGCAGAAGCAATTTGTATACCATCAACGATATATAATGGATCTGTGGCACCCGCTGCTGCACTAAACGTTCCTCTACCACGTATCATTGCACTGCCACTATTACCAGGTTGTCCAGAAGTGGCACGCATAACTAAGCCAGGCGTAAGCCCCTGCAAAGATTGATCAAAAGATGCAATTGGGGTTGCTGAAATTGCTTCACCTTTAACAGTACTTGCAGCACCTGCAAATTCTTTTTTGCTGCTTGAACGATAGCCAGTTACTAGAACTTCGCTTAGTGATTTTACGTCTGTTGTAAGCTTAATTGAGCTAGCATTAGCTGCTGAAACTGATTTGTCTTCAAAACCAATTGCTGAAATCAAAAGAGTTGCACCTGCTTTTACTTTAATTGTAAATGCCCCATCCGAACCAGCACTCACACCATTACGTGTACCCTTTTCTAAAATTGTGGCTCCTGCAATGGAGGCACCTTTGTCGTCAACGACCTTTCCTGTGACAGTTTTTGTCTGCGCTAATAGCTGTGAAACAGCCATTAGAAAGCACAATGCGAGTGTGCATAGTTTTCTCATAATCTCATGTTTTGGGTTAAAGAAGTAGTTAAAGAATATTTAAAACAGCTCTAAAATAATAACAATAATTTAACCCACAAAAAAATTTATGGAAATAGCATAAAAACACAACAAATTATTCAAATTAACAGCATTTCAACTTTATATTTTTATAAATTGAATAACTATAAACCATCATCAAAAGGATTACATTTTTCACTATAAGCCTTGAAAGCCTTACTAAAAATTAATTTGCCAATCTCAGCCATTTTTGTATTTTAGCACTAGAATTTAATGGGTTAGTAAGTAAGAGGGTCAGCAGTCTTGTTGACCTTCTTGCGTTTTAAACCACTGATGAAAATGATTAAAATGATAGCTTTGGTATGAGCATCTATCAATGAAAAGAGGATGCCATTTTAAAATGACATCCCCTCTTAAAACATTCTTCCCAAATTTTACTTCTTCAACCCAATCTCTCTTAATCGCTCATCCAAATATTCACCAGCTGTTGCATCTTCATACACTTTAGGATGTTGCTCATCAATACAACTTTCTAAGCAAGCTAAACTCATTTCACTTCGTGGATGCAAGAAGAATGGCATAGAGAAACGTGACGTATGCCAATGCTCTCTTTTAGGATTAACAACACGATGGGTTGTACTCTTTAATTTATTGTTGGTAAGACGTTGCAACATATCACCAACGTTTACTACAATTTGCTCTGGTAGCGATGTTACGCCCACCCAATCGCCTTGTTTGGTTAAGATTTCTAAGCCATCGGCAGAAGCACCAACTAACAACGTAATCAAATTAATATCCTCATGTTGTTCTGCACGTATTGCACTCTTTGGCTCTACCGTAATTGGTGGGTAATGTATGCAACGAAGAATAGAATTACCATTATAAATGTGACTATCAAAAAAGTGCTCATCAAGACCTAAATACAAAGCAATAGCTTGTAACAATGCTTTACCACTTTTCTCATAATTTCTATAAGCTTCTTCTAATGTAGGGTTGAATTTTTGCAACTCATTTACCTGCACATTATCAGGATATTCTTCTTTTATAGCATCTGCATCTGTTACCATTTGCCCAAACTGAAAAAACTCTTTTAAATCTGGCGCTTCAGAACCTTTGGCGTGTTCTCTACCAAAACTTGTATAACCTCGCTGACCAGCTAAATCGGGTATTTCGTAAGCTAATTTCTTTTCCAATGGCAACGAAAAAAACTGTTGCACGTACTCGTACAATTCACCAATTAAATGGTCTGGTATACCATGATTTTTTACTGCTACAAAACCAACTGTCTCATAAGCTTGACCCAACGACTGCACAAACGCTGCTTTTTTCTCTGGCTCACCACTTAAAAAATCTGATAAATCAACTACTGGTATTGACATAATCTGTTTAATTTAATGGTTGAAAATACAAAAAATTTAGTACAACTTTTCTTTGTGGATAAATCTTCATTGTAATAGTTTAAACTAGATTATAATTGAGTTTACGCTTTAATGCATATTTTCAAACCATGAAGTACCATTATTCATACTATTGCCTAGCCCTATTTCTTTTATTTGGCTGCGCCAATAAATACCATCGCTTTGCAAGCAGTTATCAATTTACTGCTGCCGATGGTAAACCAGATTATAGCCAGCTAAACTATTGGGCCGCACACCCTTACAAGCACGACCCAAGTGACAGTGTGCCCAAACCACTGAGAGCTACAAGCACTTTTGATAGCACCGTTGATGTATTCTTTATTCACCCAACAACTTATACATCTAGCAATAAAGAATTTGGCAACAACGCACCTGTAGACAATGCCGACTTAAACGCTAAAACAGACTACTCTACTATCTTTTATCAAGCAAGTGTGTTTAACCAAGCTGGCCGTGTGTTTTCTCCAAGGTATCGCCAAGCAAATTTGCAAGCCTATTTTCCAATAACAAGTAGTGATACGACTGAAGCTATTGCAGCATTTGAACTAGCTTATCAAGACATCAAAACAGCATTTAATTACTACATGCAGCACTATAATAACAATCGGCCAATTATCATTGCTTCGCATAGCCAAGGTACCACACATGCAAAACGTTTATTGAAAGATTTCTTCGATAATACTTCTTTACAAAACAAGCTTGTTGCAGCTTATTTAGTAGGCATACCAGTTGAAGCAAATTTATTTACCAATATTAAACCTTGCAATACACCAACACAAACAGGTTGTGTATGCAGTTGGCGCACTTTTAAAGAAGGTTATCAACCAGATTATGTAGCAAAAGAACCATCGGTAATTATTACCAATCCATTAACCTGGGATAGTTCAAAGCCTTTGGCAGCAAGAGCTACAAACAAAGGCTCAATACTACTCAACTTTAATAAACTAGTGCCAAAAGTTGCAGATGCAAATGTTATAGGCAATATACTTTGGACCAGTAAGCCACATTTTTTTGGTAATATTTTTTACACGAGTAAAAACTATCACATAGCAGATTACAACTTGTATTACCTAAGCGTAAGAGAGAATGTAAATGAACGTATTAAGGCCTTCTGGAAGCGATAGTATTTCTCGCAGACACCACAGATTATCGCAGATGAAAATATTAAACAACAGAGCAAATAAGCTACAAAAAAGCCTAGGTTTATATTCTTATTTGTATCATTGCTTTGTAGTTCATTTGCCTTACAATGCTTTCCACCGAAAAAAAGATTCTTTCCATTTATCCAAAATTCTGTTGCCTTATCTACTAGGTCATTATCTTAAAGCCTTAACCAAATAACTATGCGTAAACAATTTCTTTTGGTCTTAGCCATTGGCTTTACAAGTATTCTTTCTGCACAAACCATTATTAATAGAGATATTGAGATTGATAAAATGGTGAAGGAAGTATCGGCAGATTCGCTTCAATCTTACATTAAACAAATGGTGGCTTTTGGTACTCGCAATACCTTAAGTACACAAACTAATCCTAAACGAGGCATTGGGGCTGCAAGGGTTTGGGTACTAAATAAGTTTAATGAATTTGCGAAGCAAAGTAACGGCAGACTAACAGCCATAATAGATACAACCACTTACAAAGCAGATGGCAGAAGAATCGATAGTACCATTATTTTAGGTAACGTAGTAGCTACACTAAAAGGTACTGACCCTAATGATAAACGCATCTTTTTAATTAGCGGCCACCTTGACAATATGCGCACCAATGTAATGGACAGAGTAAATGATGCACCAGGTGCCAATGATGATGGCAGCGGATGTGCAGCGGTACTTGAGTGTGCAAGAATTATGAGCAAGCACAGCTTTCCCGCAACCATTATTTTTATTACAGTAAGTGGTGAAGAACAAGGCTTACTTGGCGCTGCATATATGGCTAATAAAATGAAGGCAGCTAATGCCAATATTGAGGCGGTGCTAAACAATGATATTATGGGCAGCAATAACAGTAGCGAAACCAATATAATTGACAATACACGCATTCGTGTTTTTAGCGAAGGCTTATCTGTTTTAGATACTGGTAGAATTGCTAGAAATATTCGCCAGCTTGGTTTAGAGAACGATGGTAAAGCCAGACAATTGGCACGTTACATAAAAGAAATAGGTGAGCGTTATGTAGAAAATATAGAAGTGGTAATGGTATATAGAAACGACAGATTCCTTCGTGGTGGTGACCACACACCTTATGTAGAAAATGGCTATGCAGCCGTACGTTTTACCGAAATGAATGAGAACTATTATCACCAACACCAAGATGTACGTGTAGAAAAAGGTATTCAGTATGGTGACTTACCAGAGTTTATGGACTTTGAAAATTTGCGTAAAAACACAGCTGTTAATTTATCTAATTTGGCTAACCTAGCTAAAGCACCAGCTATGCCAGAAGAGGTAAAAATTGATGTGAAAAAATTAACTAACTATAGCTATTTGTATTGGAAACAACCTAAAACGGGTACAGTAAAAGGCTATTATGTATTAATGCGTGAAACCACTAGTGCAGTATGGCAAAAGAAGTTTTTTACTACAGAACTAGAATACAAATTACCATACAGTAAAGACAATTATTTTTTTGCAGTACAAAGCGTAGGTAGCGATGGTAACGAAAGCTTACCCGTAGTACCAGGTGTAGGCAGATAAATAATAGTTTTAGAGAAATACAAGCAAGGGCTTATCTATTTTGATAAGCCCTATTTTTTTACTATAATATTTACTAGTATTGTTGCTTTACAAACACGATGTAATAATATGCTAGCTTATAGAAAAGAGATGGATGGATTAAGAGCCATTGCAGTAATTGCAGTGCTTTTGTTTCATGCAGATTATTTACCCAAAGGCTATTTAGGCGTAGATATTTTCTTTGTAATAAGCGGCTACTTAATTACAAGAATTATTACACAACAATTAAATGAAGGTAGCTTTTCGTTACTAAATTTCTACGAACGCAGAATAAGGCGCATCGTACCAATGCTTTTGCTAGTAAGCATTATAGCTCTAGCAATTGGCTACTACACTTTTTTGCCTGATGATTTAGAAAACTTAAGCGAATCGGTTATAGCAAGCAATCTTTTTGCAAACAATATTCTATTACTGCTCACAAGGGGTTATTGGGATATTGCCAATACTTACAAGCCTTTAGTACATACTTGGAGTCTTGGTGTAGAGGAACAATTTTATTTAGTATTTCCTTTGATATTAATGGGCATAAGCAAGTTGCGGCTGTCAAAAAACAAAACCATTGTAATACTAGGTTTATTGGTAATACTGTCTATCTCTTCCAACTTTATTGCTCAAAAAAATACCTTCCATTTCTATTCACCTACTTCTCGTTTTTATCAGTTAGCAATTGGTGCTTTACTTGTTTTTATTAAGCCAATTATTCAATCAGGTATCAATAAAGCAATTACTTTTTTTAGCCTTTGTACCGTACTGTTAATGCTCATTATTCCTCATCAGTTTTCACCATTTACTTCTAGCTTAATCATCACTTTTGCTACCGCTTTATTCATCCATTGTTACTCGCTAAGCCTTATTGTTATTGCGCTAGAGCAACCACCCATTCGATTTATTGGTAAAATAAGTTACAGCATTTATTTATGGCATCAAGTAGTTATTTGCTATTATAAAATCACGGTAAGCGATACTATTACCCTTGCTAGTTTTGCTGTAATTACTACGCTCATTCTACTACTATCAATGGCTACTTACTATTTTGTAGAAACACCTTTTCGTAACAAACTAACCGTTAACAACAAATTGCTTGTTACTACACTTTGCTTTACAACTTGTATTACAATTACAGCAGCCACCATTCTCTATTTAAAAAAAGGTATTGTAAAAAATGTACCAGAAATAGATATTTATGTAAATAAACCAAATAATGTAAATGCTTACTGGCAATACAACGAGCGTGTGTATAAGATGGATAAACCTTTTGCCAACAACGGCAAAAGAAAACTACTAGTAATAGGCAATAGCTACGCTAGAGACTTTGTAAATATGCTTATTGAAAATAACTACACCGATAGTTTTGAGATTAGTTTTAAATCAAAATTCTTGACTAACGAAACCCAAGAGCGGATTGATAAAGCTGATTTTGTAATTATTGGTAGTTCTATAACCGCTAATTATTTGAACAGATTTTGTTCAAAACATGGTATAGATAAAAGCAAGATAATTATAGTGGGCACGAAAAATTTTGGTAGCAACTTAAGTTGGGTTTTTAATACCACCACGCCTAAAAATAGATGCTTTACTAAAGTTTTAATGGAGCCAAATTATATACCTGCTAACAACTTTTATAGTCAACAACACCCAAGTAGGTATGTAAATCTTATAAATTTACTTATTGACCATAACAATCAAGTGCCTGTATTTACGCCACAATGCAAGCTGATATCGCAAGATTGCAAGCACCTTACCCAAAACGGTGCTAAGCATCTTGGTTCATTGCTAATAAAGGATAGTGTTTTTAATCATTTTATAAATAACTTACCTAGTTACAATATTCATCATCGTTAACAGTACTTACAATTTATTTTGAGAGTTTAAACAAACAAAAAGAGAGAAAATATCCTAGTTTTTTCTCTCTTTTTATTTATAATATCCAAGTAATATTACTCAAATCGTACTTGTTTACTACCTCTTCTGTCAATCACCATTTTTTTAGGTGTAGCGCTAGGCTGTGATAGCGTAAGCTTGGTGTTCAATACTTTCATTTGGCTATCTAAACTAGCTACTTGCTTTTCTAAGTATTCTATGCGCTGCTCTAATTGAGCAGTGTCTTTGTGGTTTACAACTTTGTCGTTTGCTGAAGCGCTGATTACAATACATAGCGCACTTACTGAAGATAAAATTAATCGTTTCATATGCTGGTCTATTTAAATTGTTAATGACACTAAATTAACAACATTAAAAACACCTTAAAATAGCAAAGAAAAGATTAAAAAAGCCTTAACTTATAGCAATAAAATAGCTGTGAAGTACCCATGATAATTACCACACAAAACGAAAAGCTAAGCTTACAATAAGCTTTTTTTAAAACACAAAATTTAATATTTTCTTGAATAAGGCAGTAATAAACACAAATGCATCGTAATGCACATATAAAAATAGGGAAGAAAATTTTAAGCTTAGTTACCGTATCAAAACGCTAGTACCTCTTTTTTCAACTATTTTACCAGTATAATCAATGCCTTGGGCAGTAAAAATATAAGTACCTGATGGTTGGGCTGAACCATTGTACAAGCCATCCCAGCCCTTACCAAACTCTTTAGTAGTAAATAATAATTGACCAAAACGATTATAAACGCTGAAAAACTTAATACTAGAAATGCCTACAGCAATAGGTTTTAAAATATCATTTTTACCATCACCATTAGGTGTAAAGCCTGTAGGTATAAAAAAATCGGGCTGGGTTTTAAACACAGTTACTCTTACAGCATCTTCACCTACACAACCTTCTGGTGTAGTGGCTTTTACAGTATATACTATTGTATTTACAGCATTAGTAATGGTTGCTATGGGGTTAATAATAGCAGGATTGTTTAAATAATTAGCTGGCTGCCATAAATAACTAAGATTAATGCTATCTACAAAACTAGATGTAACTTGCAACTGCAATGGCTGATTAAACACTACCATGGTATCTCTACCTGCATTAATGGTTACAGGCGGTATAACCTTTACGGTAAAAGTGTCTATTAGCAAATTAGGGCAATTGCCATTTTTAACACTTAAAACATAAGTAGTAGATTTTGATGGGGCTACTTTGGCATTAATACTAAAAGGCAAACTATTAATCTGTCCATTACCTCCATTGTAAATAGAAGAAGTATTTGTCCAACTATAATTTGTACCAATAGTAATATTGGCTCGTAAATTAGTACTTGTAGCAAAACAAATAGTAGTATCTCGTGGACTTACAGCAGCTTTTGGAAAACGTTCATTAAAAATACCAACGTTAGATATGGTACTTGTATCGGCCACACAAACACCATTTTTTACAATTACCCTAAACTTAGTAGGCGCTAGTACACCAGTAATGTTATAAAATGTATCTGTTTTAGCTGGCGCAAAATTCGTCCAGTTAATGGCATCGGCAGATAATTGCCAGTTTACAATAGCACCATTGTGATTGATTAATTTTAGAACAGCATCTTTATTTTGGTCTTGACAAATTTGTAAATCATTAGGTGTTAAAATACCACCAACACTTTTGGCATCCACAACTATTGTAGCGCCTTTGGCAGTATCAATACTACAAGCGGGCCCATTTTGTACCAAAGCAGCAAAGCTTGTGGTGGTATTTAAATTCTGTGCGAGATAAGTGTTGGTTGCATTAGGAATATCTACCCACGTAACACCATCGGTAGATGATAACCATTTTAAAACGTTACCAGTATTGCCAGATAATGTAACTGTACTTGCATTTGCGCCAGCACAAACAATAGCATTACCTGTAAGGTTACCAGCAACTGTAGGTGGTGAAGTTGTTACTTGAATAGTTGCTTCAAGATTGGCACAACTATTTTGCTCACGTGCAGTAATGGTACCACTTTGAAGGCCAGGAATAACAGTGATAATATTAGAATTAGAATCTGAAATTATTTTCCAACCATTTGGCACCGTCCATTGGTAAGTAGCGCCGGTAAGCTCAGGTACAGAATAAGTGGTAGGCCCATTTACACAAGCCCTTCTTGCACCACTTATCATCAGGCCATTACAATCGTTACGCAAGGCAATATATGCGTAAGCAAAATGCCCTTTGGGTACACAGTTTTCAGCAGTAAACGTAAGGGTTACTTTTTGCCCTCTATATGGTTCTAAATCAAAGGTTACTTCTGTCCAATCTTTTGTCCATACACGCAAAGGATTTTCGTTGGGTCTAACGTTATTGGGTGTTGGTACATTGCTTTGTCTAAATCCATTTCTGTTCGCAGTAGCAACATCTAATACACCACCATTAGTAGGTAAAAAATATTGTGGCGACGCACAAGTAATCACACTATCATTTGTCATTAATGTGGCTGATGCTAATGGTTGTTGAATAGATGCGTGACTGCCATTTTCTAAAACCATAGCATAAGCATACGTCATAGTGTAAGGGCCGGTACCTGCAGGTACATCTATTACATAACCTATACCTCTTACAAAACCACCAGGATTAGAACTTACGTTGGTAGAACCTAATAAAATAGAATAATCATACTGATAACCATTGATATTAGGAATAATAGAAAATCCTCCAAAAGCGTCGTTACCACCAGAAGTGTTTACTTGTATACCTGGTATTGAAGAGCCATATTCTGTAATACTTACAGCACCAATAGTACCTTGCGGAAAAGCTAATGCAGCATCATAATTTTGCCTTAACGCAATACTTCTATTTGAGCCTGATGTTGAGCCTGATGCAAAAGTACCCGTGTAAGCAAACCAATTATTCAGTGTTCTATCACCAAAATTGATATTGGCAGGACATTGACCATAAACCGCCCCACCGCTACAAACAGCAGCAAGGAAAGCTAGAGAAAATATCCATTTTTTTAACATCATTTGGTTATAGTGGCATATTGACGGTTATAGAAAGCTATCATCTAAAAACTCACTAATAAGCCCAGCAATTTTACTAGGTGTTTCTATCATGCCCATATGTCCAGCATTTTCTAATACATGAATATACGTACAACTAGGCATATGCGTTTGCTCTAAGCTATCTTTTATTGGAACGGCAACATCATCTGTACCAATGATAAACAACACAGGCAAATTGCCGCCTTTTAAAACAGCCGTTTTATCCAATCTGTTCATCATGGCTCGATAATAATTTTGTAAAGCAACAACGTTAAAACTTTTACCCTCACTTATTAGAGTTTCTATAACATCGCTATTCGTTTGCTTAAAATTATTTGAAAATAAATTTGGTATAGTTGTTTTTAAAAAAGCATAGCCACCATATTCATCCATCATGGCAATACCTCTTTGCCTATTTGCTTTCTTTTCGTCACTATCTGCATAAGCAGTAGAATGTATCAACCCGTAACTTTTAAGCAAATTCGGGTATTTTTCGACAAATGATAATGTGATATAACCACCCATACTATGACCAAGCATTACACAGCTATCAATTTTTAAATACTGCAATAAAGCATGCACAATATCTGCATAATAATCAATATTACTAAGCCTTTCGTCTTGCAAAGCATCAGTTGTTACAAAAGATTTTTCAGATCCTGGTAAATCAATTAATACCACTTTGTAGCTTGTTTGTAGAATGTTAGCTACGTCTTGCCAAACATTACTGTCTTCACCAAAACCGTGTAATAGTACTACTGCATTACCACTACCCTTTTGGCTGTAAGCAATTCGTAAATTATCAATCTCAAAAAAATCTTGCATTGGTTTTATTTACTTTTTTACAACCCTATTAATCAATAATCTGGCAATATGCCAACCCAACAATAATGCAGCAAAAACGGTTGCTATTTTGTATAAATAATCACCGTAAGCAACGTACACAGTTTCACCAGTTACAGTAGGAATATTGTATTTCAAAGCCGCTTCTTTGTTCCAAGGTTGCGCAGCCAAAATATCACCTCTATCGTTAATCACAGCACTAATACCTGTATTAGCACTTCTAGCCACCCATCGTCTTGTTTCAATGGCTCTTAATCTTGCGTATTGCAAATGTTGTTTATGGCCGGGTGTATTGCCCCACCAACCGTCGTTTGTAATAATGGTAATAATATTGGCACCACGTTGCACATAACTAGCCACATATTCACCATAAATACTTTCGTAGCAAATAACGGGTGCTGCAACATAAGGGTTGCCATTTTCGGTAAATACTTTCGAGCTATCACTTTTGCCATAACCACCAGTACTGCCACCAAATTTTTCAAAAATTGGTCCTAAAAAGTTTAAGAAAGTAGGTAAAGTTTCTACACCCGGCACCAACTTACTTTTATTATAAAACTGTAATGGTTCACTAGCTTTAATTGCTACAGCAGCGTTAAATAAATCGTAATAATTACCATTGCCAGCTAGCCTTGCAGTAGCAGTATATTTTTCAGTACCATACATTTTATAGGTTTCAATGCCAGAAACAATAGTAACATTTGGATGCTGCTGAATGAAATTGAATATCGGTTTATAAATATCACTCGCAGCTACATGACCTTGCTCTTCTTGTGCACTCATAGCTGTTTCTGGCCACACAATTAACTTGGTAGAAGTGTCAATATTTTGCTCAGATAATCTTACCAATATTTGCACTTGCTGCGCTAATGAATTGCTATTAAATTTTTGATAAGGATCAATATTTGGTTGAATAATAAGAACGTTTGAACCGCTGATTGGATTGATAGTTTTGAAGCGCTGTGATATGATAGTAGATAGTATAAATGGAATACTGATGATGCCAATTGCGACACTAACACTTTTACTATTGACCATTGACCATTGACCATTGACTCTTTGTTGAAACTTTACAAAAACTTCTTTCAAAGTAATATTTACCAATAAAACCCACAATGTACCACCACTTACACCAGTGTATTCGTACCATTGTACCCAACTAGTATGCGATGCAAATACATTACCCAATGTGAGCCATGGCCAGCTTAATTGCCAGTTCAAATGAATGTATTCAAACATCATCCAAAAAGCTATCAATGCTATATAGCCGCTACGTTTACCATAATTGTTTTTGAAAGTAAAATAGCCCCACCAAGGCAAGCACATCAATACACTATTTGCAATAATAGCTGCTATAGAACCTATATCTGTAGAGTTCCAAATCCACCAGGTAGTTGCAGCATTCCATATTAATAAGGCAAGGAAAGTGAAGCCGAAAAACACATTCTTTTTTACAACAGCATCAGCCACAATTAGCAGTGGCACTAACGCAATAAAAATAGCAAATGTGAGTGGTGAAACTGGCCAAGCAGCAAACAATAATACACCCGATAGAATACTTAAACCAAATAGTTGAGAACGCTTCACAGCAAATAATTTGGTGTGAAAGTTAAGACGATTTTTTAACACACCTAGTTACCAAATCTATCTTTTACGCCTTTTGCAATATCAATCATACCTATATGAATGGGTATCACCAAACTTAGGCACTGCTATTCACAAAGGTGTGTTGCCATCCCGAAACTTAGGCAGTGGTACTCACAACTGTGAATTGGCATCCCCATACTTAGGCACTGCTATTCACAAAGGTGTATTGCCATCCCGAAACTTAGGAAGTGGTACTCACAACTGTGAACTAGTATCCCCAAACTTAGGAAGTGCTAGTAGATTAGTGCAGTTAGTCAAACAAAAAAATATTACAAACTATGAATTGTGATTAGATACTAATCCTCGAAGTGAATAGAAAACGAAATCATACGAGATTGAATCTTATCAAATACGCTTGAATATTTCAAAGTTTCATCCCGTGCATGAATATTTGATAAGCCATAAGTAAATTTAATTTCTGGTGAAATAGTTACAAAACGTAGAAATAAATTACAACCAATACCTGCCTCTAATGCAAAATCGCTACCCTTAAGTTTTATTAAATCTTCGGCGTTTCTAGCAGTAGAGTTGCTACTTAAATCTTTGTCAAACCGTACACCGCCAAGTAAGTAGACCCTAAAATTATCTATCCTGTCAGAATTGAACTTAAAGTGCACTGGCAAGCTTACAAGTGTTGATGGCAGTATCTTTCTTTGCTCTTCTGCTTCTGTAGGCAAGCGGCTGCCCAATGTGTAAGAGAAGTATTTTGCACCGCCAATGATTAACTGTGGGTTAATGCGCAGTTGAAATCTATCGCTTAACCTAGCAGTACCTAGAAGCCCTAAAGTAATACCACCGCTTGACCCTGGCTGTGCCACAAGAATACTATCGTCTTGCAAAAATCTGCTTGACTTGGTAGGGTGTAAAAATGTAGAATTATAGCCCAAGGTAATACCAAAGTAATACCTTAAGTCATCATGAAAAGGACGGTTAATTTCTTTTTGAGCTTGAACTTTTGAGCTAGCAACAATAACTAGCAAAAGCAACATTACCCTTGTTACTTGACCCCGCAATAAATAGTGCATATGCCTAAACTAAGTGATTTTAAATACGTTTGGGTAAAGCCTGCTTCATGCATAATGTTTAAAAAAGTTTGCCCTTCAGGGAAGGCTTGAACACTGTCGTTCAAATATTGATAAGCGTCTTTATTTTTAGCAAACAACTTGCCAAAAGAAGGCGCAATCACATTCATATATAAGTTATAGAATTGCTTAAACACAATATTTTTAGGTTTAGAGAATTCTAAAACTACCAATTTTCCACCAGGTTGCAATACGCGTTTCATTTCTTGCAAACCTTTTAACAAATTTTGAAAGTTTCTTACACCAAAAGCAACGGTAATAGCATCAAAACTATTGTCTTCAAAACTAATATTTTCACTATCGCCTTTGTACAATTGAATCACATTTTGTAAGCCTTTAGCAGCAATCTTTTGTCTGCCAAGATCTAACATGCCTTCGCTAATATCTATACCTATAATATTGGTCGGTTTTAAAATATCGTAAGTCATTAATGCAACATCAGCAGTACCTGTAGCTACATCTAGCATTTTCTTAGGTTGTAAACTAGCCAGTTGTTTGATAGCTTTTTTACGCCAAGTAATATCTATACCAGCACTTAAAAATCTGTTTAAGAAATCGTATCTAAAAGCGATGTTATCAAACATATCAGCTACTTGCTCTTTTTTGCTCAAGCTGCTGTCTTTTTGAGGCACTACACCGTCATGTGCATATTTTTCCATTGTTGCGAAGATATTATAATTACGTATTTACCCGAAATACTTAAAGTTAAATTGATTATGCGCTTATTCCATTACAGAATTGAGACTAGTTTGTTTAAAAAAATAATAGCGCATATTTAAATAAAATTACCATTCAAGCAAATGAATACATATTGATTATCAACACTAAAAAAACTTTTAATCTTTTTTATAATTTTTTATTCAGTAAGAATGCGTCTTACTACATTTACAAATCTTATTGTTATAAATAGAAACCTTTGAGCAATTAGGAGCATTATCCTACTGTTAATCAACGAAAATCGTTTGCAATGTTTTTACACAAATCAGCATCAAAAACCGAGTTAGTTACACAATTTGTCGACTGGCTAATTGCAGATATTGCCAAAGTATTAGCCACACAACCACGCTATACTATTGCATTATCTGGCGGTAGCACACCTATGGATGTATTTGAAATATTAGCCTCAGAAGCTTATGCATCCAAAATAGATTGGCAAAAATTACATATTTTCTGGGGCGATGAACGTGATGTACCTTTTGAAGATGATAAAAATAATGCTAAACATGCATTCGATTTATTACTTACAAAAGTGCCTGTACCAGCCAATCAAATTCATGTAATTGAAACCAATTACACAGCAGAAATTGCAGCAAGAAGATATGACCAATTGCTACATGAGTATTTTGATGGCAAGCAACATAGCTTTGATTTAGTAATGCTTGGCATGGGTGATGATGGACACACTTTATCCTTATTTCCTGGTACATCTGTAATTCATGAAACATCAAAACTTGCAACGTCTTTTTATTTAGAGGCACAAAAAATGAATCGCATTACTATTACCGCACCTATTACCAATAAAGCTGCAGCCGTATGCTTTTTGGTTGCTGGTAAAAGCAAAGCATCTGCACTTAAAGAAGTACTACAGGGTAAATACCAACCAGATGTTTACCCGTCGCAGTGCATAAAACCACTAAATGGCAATTTGCATTGGTTTATAGATGAAGAAGCCGCTGCGCCATAATGGGTAAAGTAGGTGCGTGTAAGTATTTTTTTGCAAAAAAATAAACTACGATGAACCGCCCCACAATATATATTATACAAAATGCCTTAAGTGATATCCACCCAATACATGTTTCTACATAAAATGCCTTGTGTGGCATTCACCTAATACATGTTTTTATATAAAATGCTTTTTGTGGCATTCACCTAATACATGTTTCTATATAAAATACCTTGTGTGGCATACACCAATTACATGTTTTTACTTAAAATGCTTTGGGTGGCTTTCACCTAATACATGTTTTTACTTAAAATGCTTTGGGTGGTTATTATCATATTCTATTTTGAATCCAAATACTATTATTAAGACTAAAGTTTAGTAATCATTACGCTTTGCATATAAGGTAAAGTATTTCCATACAACAACTGCTTATTTATCATCATTAATACAACCTAATGCAGTATATTAGCAAAATCGATTGCTTAAATACAACCAACAACTCTCTTAGAAAACAAGTTGTGCTTCATTATTAACCTACAAAAATGACACCTTATGTTAGAGCCATGGAGAAAAGGTATTATTACCAAAATAGAACAAGCCACACCTACCACTCGTCGCTTCTTTATAACTGTACCAGAATTGGAAGTTTTCGATTTTAAACCTGGTCAATTTGTTACTTTAGACCTACCTATTCACGAACAAAAAAATAAACGTTGGCGTAGTTATTCAATAGCTTCTGCACCCAATGGTACCAATACTTTTGAACTAATTATTGTGTTACTGCCAGATGGGTTAGGCACTACTTACTTGTTTAAAGGTGCAGATGTGGGCACAGAAATTATGTTACGTGGCCCTGTGGGTGTATTTACAATGCCACCTGTTTTAGATAAAGACTTATACCTCATTTGCACCGGTACAGGTATTGCACCATTTCGTTCAATGATTCATTATATTCATCAGCATAACATACCACATAACAACATCTACTTAATATTTGGTTGTAGAACCTTGCCAGATGCTTTGTATAAAGAAGAAATGGAAATGCTAGAAGCTAATGTGCCAGGTTTCTTTTATCAGCCTACATTTTCACAAATTGCAGATGTACCCGAAAGCTGTAATAAAGGCTATGTGCACGTTGTGTACGATAGAATAATTAAAGCTAACAACAATGCACCAGCTAGCTTTTACCTATGCGGCTGGAAAGAAATGATAGATGAAGCGAGAGAAAAAATAATACAACTTGATTACGAGAAAAAAGACATTCACTTTGAATTGTACGGCTAGAATTTGTCTCCTTATTGCTTCTTAAACGTTGCTTTAAAATACAAAAGCACAGCAGACAAGATAAGAATGATACTATTGGCAATAATAACTGGCAGCAAATGCAGATAAAAGCCATATACTAGCCAAACGATAACGCTAGTAAATACAATCCATAACATGCCCCAACTTAAATCACCTACGCTTTTGGTTTTGTAAGCGTGTAACACTTGTGGTATGAAAGTGATGGCACTTAAAAATGCTCCGAACAAACCAACGTATTCTATAAAAGGCATGGGAAGAAATTTAGTAAGGTTTCACACAAAGAAACAAAGGATACAATGGGCACAAAGAGCGTTTTTCTTGTGTTATTTAACTAACATAAACACACTTTGTGGACTTTTTCTTCTTTGTTTCTTTGCGTGAAAATATACGCTAAGATAAAAGTTGAATAATGATAAGAACGTACAAGTGAGTGACACAACCGAAGCAAAAAAGTACTACAACAGCTGGTAACAAAGAAAGAATGAAAGAAAATAAACCTTCGTGTACTTTGCCTTCTTTGTTTCTTTGTGTGAAATTATTATTCAATACCAAATTTGCTTAACACTTCGCTGCTTACGCCTGTGGTAGAGTAACCACCATCGTGGAATAAGTTTTGCATAGTAACCATCTTGGTTAAATCTGAGAACAAAGTAATGCAGTAATTAGCACAATCTTCAGCAGTAGCATTACCCAATGGTGCGATTGCATTTGCATAGTCAAAGAAATCGCCAAAGCCTTTAATACCACTACCTGCAGTGGTTTTTGTAGGCGATTGAGAAACCGTATTAATACGCACTTTTTTATCTACACCATAGTGATAACCAAAGCTACGAGCAATACTTTCTAACATGGCTTTAATGTCAGCCATATCAGTATAAAAAGGATAAGTACGTTGTGCAGCCATATAAGTTAAAGCCACCACGCTACCCCATTCGTTAATAGCATCTAGTTTTTTAGCTACAGCTAGCATTTTATGGAAAGACAACGCAGACACATCAATACCTTTTTGGAAAAATTCGTAGTTAGATTCAGTGTAAGGAATTTTTTTACGAATGTTAACACTCATACCTATTGAATGCAACACAAAGTCTATTTTACCACCCAATATTTCTTGAGACTTTGTAAATAAGTTTTCTAAATCTTCTACACTTGTTGCATCAGCAGGAATAATTTGAGAGCCAGTAGCTTCTGCTAGTTTATTAATTTCACCCATACGCATGGCAATAGGTGCATTGGTTAACACAAATGTGGCGCCTTCTTCATGTGCTTTTTCAGCAACTTTCCATGCAATTGAATTCTCGTCTAATGCACCTGATATGATACCACGTTTACCTTTTAATAAGTTGTATGCCATAGCAATTATTTTGTGATGTTTGATGTACGAAGTACGATTTATGAGGCGGTAAATGTAAAGAAATCATTCTAATCTCATCAATCGTAAAAATCTGGCTTCAGATAGCTTTAATTCATAACCATTTCTTAGTGGTTTTTAGTTGTCTATATTACGAAGCATTACATTATTTACGTAAGAAAATGAATTTGTAATACAAAACGAGGGTAATAAAATTCATTAAAAAAGCACAACCCACTACAGCACCAAAATAGAGCATAAGATTTAAAAAGGTGCGGTTCTTTAAGATATTTTTCTTTAGATAAAGATGCAACATATAAACAGGTACAGCAACCAAAATGAAGTAAATGACCATTAATAATTGCCAATGAGGAACATTTTTCATTTACTCATAATTTTATAAATCAGCTACATATCAATCATTGAACCTCTAATTCATCACCATTTCCTTGGCATTCTCTAAAGCTGCTGCAGTTGGTTTTTCGCCGCTAAGCATCTGTGCAATTGCTGTTATGCGTTCATCATTTGATAATAAGCGAATGTTAGTTTTTACAGCTTCGCCTTTAATCTCTTTATACACAAAGTAGTGTGCATTGGCCTTGCCAGCAATTTGTGGTTGGTGTGTAATGCAAATGATTTGACGATTAGTAGCCAAATCTTTCATAATAGCACCTACCTGTTTGGCAGCTTCACCACTAATACCAGTATCTATTTCATCAAAAATCATGGTTGGCAAATCCATACTTTTTGCTACCAAACTTTTAATACACAACATCAACCTGCTTAATTCACCACCACTAGCAACTTTTCTTATAGGCTCAAAGCGATTGCTTTTATTAGCATCAAACAATAATTCTATCTCATTTTTGCCATACAAATTCAAAGCGGTGTCTTTTATCAGCACTTTCAATCTTGCATTAGGCATACCAACTTGATGTAGCAAATGATTCACGTTTTTTTCTAGAGGTGCTACTTGCTGTAATCTTTTAGCGGCCAATGTTTCAGCGGTTTTGGCCGCTTGCTGTAATAATTGTGCTACTTCTTTTTCTTTTTGTAAAATAGCATCATCAATGTTTAAAACAGCTTGCAGTTTGTCTTGCAAATCCGCTTGAATAGCTAAGATTTCAGCCGTAGATTTCACGCCATGCTTCTTTAATAATTTATACCCAACAGCTAATCGCTCATTAATAAATTCGATGCGCTTTTCATCAAAGTTGATAACGTCGTTAATGCGTTCAACTTCTTCTGCAATGTCTTGTAACTCTATGTGTGCAGATTGTAAACGTTCAATAACACTTGGTAAATCGTGATGGTAAGCCGTATAAGCACTTAGCTGATTAATGATTTGCTTGAGAGAAACGACAATCGGCTGTTCACTTTCTTTTAGGTCGAAATACGTTTTGGTTAAAGCTGTTTTAATACCCTCACTATTGCTTAACAAATTGAGTTCTGCATCTAAATCTTCCAATTCATTTTCTTGTAAGCTTACTTCTTCCAACTCATCATACAAAAACTGATGATAATCTAATTCCTTATTAAAAGAAGCCTTTTGTGCCTGAAGCTCTTGCAAGGTTTTAGTAGCCTGCAACCATTGCTTGTATTGTGTTTGATACGTTTGTAGTAAATCGTGGTTGTTGGCCAAAGCATCAATTACTTCACGTTGAAAATCTTCATCACCAAGCTCTAAAGTATCAAACTGACGATGCAAATCAACCAACAGCGATGCCAAAGCTTTTAGTTGTTGCACTGTGGTAGGTGTATCATTTACAAAAGCTCTCGATTTGCCACTCACGGCTATCTCTCTACGTACTACCAATTCTTCGTCTATGTCAAGTTCATTATCTTTTAAAAATTGTTTAATAGCAGGTTTATCATCTATACTAAAAAAACCTTCAATCACACATTTCTTATCGTTCACTTTTAAAGCACTCGTATCTGCACGTTCGCCTAAAATAAGGCTTAGTGCCCCCATCAAAATACTTTTACCAGCACCAGTTTCACCAGTAATAATATTAAGCTGATTAGAAAATTGAATATCAATTTCGTCAATAATGGCGTAGTTCTGTATGTGTAACTTTTTTAGCACTGCTCTAAGGAAATTAAATTGATGTTGCCAAAATTAGGTAAGCCTTTCTGAAAATCATGTACATCATTAAAATCATTTTAATCAGCAGTTAATTACTCACCCGTACACCTTGCAATACCAGATTTTGCCTTTTGATCTAATGAGTTTTTATACTCATGGTCTTTCATATCTAGGCATTGCTGAAAGTATGAAACAGCAATCGTTTTTTTATTTTGTCGCTCATATATCTCGCCCAATTGTAAGGCTGCTCTTGCTGCAAAATACTCTTTGCAAGTAGCGCCTAATTCTATTGTTTTAAGATAATATTGTATTGCCTCTGCATCGTTACGCATATCATCGTTAATGCGTGCATAGCGATAGTTAAACTGTAGTTTTTCTTCCTCTTTCGTAAAACTAGCAATGCCTTTTGCATTCAGCACCTGCAAGGCTTCTTTGTTCATACCACCATCATTCAATAGTCTTGCTTTTAGCAAAGTGATATTTTGCCAATTACCTGTTTTAGCCTCTTGCAATGCTTGCTTATCAGCATCTGTGTACAAAGCTCCTTTCTTTATCACATTGCTTCTTGCGGCCTCAGCAGCAGGCATATTTCCTTGCAAATAATAGCACCAACTGAGTTTTAAGTAAGTATCTTTTACATAAAAATTACCCTTAAAATTTGCCAAATAAGTTTCAAAATGTTGCGCTGCTTCTTGAAATTCTTGTCGGTACAATTTCACATGTGCTAGTTCATAATCCCAAGCAGCTATTTGCAAGTATTCGGTAGACTTATTTCTGTTGAGAATAATACTTTTTGCGTAATCAATCTGCTTATCGTTAATAGCCAGGTTTGAAGCCATATAAGCCAACGATAAATTATTAACAATGTCTAGTTTCTTGTTTTTAATCAGCGCAAATACTTCGGTATGTTTGTTTTGTAAATAAAACGCCAAGTAGCAATACACTAGTGTACCTTCTGAGTTCATCAGCTTTGCATAAGGGTCGCTGCTATTCATAAAATTATTAACCAGCTTCAAGCCTTCTGTCATAGAACCACTCATACCAAGTAACGACACCAACGCTGCATAACCTTTAGGTACAATGGCTGTAACAGACTGTAAAATACCCATTACCAAATCATTAGGGGCAAACGTGGCAAAGGTTTTTTTGTTTTCTTTTACCAATTGAAAGCTCTTGCGAATATCCCAGCCAGCCCGCCAGTTCTCTACAAACTTTATTTCTATGGCTGCCTTTTGCATATACACTACACTTAGCGAAAATTTGTAAAAAGGCGATGTTTGTGGGCCAGTTTCTAAAAGTGCAATGCGCTCTGCAATACGCACTTTAAACTTGGCATATTCATCTGCATCTTCACTTAAAAACAGCGGAAAAAAATCAATGTAATTTTCTAGTAAAGTAGGTATTAAATTATTGGGGTTTTGCTGCTTTGCCTTCTCAAGCAATACTTTAGCGCTGTTAAATTTTAGCTTAGATATTTCTAAATATGCTTGCTGACAAGTGCTATTAAATTCATACACTTTCTGTGCATTTGCCAAAACCGAAACAAGCATCATGCAGATACAAAATAAAAACCGCTTTATCATGGCTCGAAAATAAAGAAGGGCAGCCATATAGCCGCCCTTCATCAAAAAATTATATGTTAAGTATTATTTTACATCTACACTGTCGTTCAAATCAGCGTCTACCAAAATACGGCCACAGTTTTCACAAACAATTACTTTTTTGTGCAAGCGAATTTCACTTTGACGTTGAGGAGGAATCGCATTGAAGCAACCACCACAAGCATCACGCTCTACAGGCACCACACCTAAGCCATTACGATAGTTTTTCCTAATTCTATCGTAGCTGTATAACAAACGTTCATCAACAGAAGAACGAGCACCTTCAGAAATACCTCTAAAATGCGTTTCTTCTTTTTCGGTATCAGCAATAATCTTATCTAATTCGCCTTTTTTGTGGTTCAATACACCTTCTTTAACCGCAATTTGCTTTTTAGAGGCATCTAAAGCTTTCGCTTTATCCGCTAGCTCTTCATTCGCATCACGAATATGCTTTTCTGCCAACTTGTTTTCAAGTTGCATCATTTCTATTTCTTTATTCAAAGCTTCAAACTCACGACTATTTTTTACATTATCGCTTTGTTTTTCGTACTTTTTTAAAGTGGCTTCGCCTTCTTTAATAAAGTTTTTCTTGCCTTCAATAAATTCGGTAATACCGTTAATTTCTTCTTCAATACGTGTTCTACGAGCATGTAAGCCTTGAATTTCGTCTTCCAAATCGCTTACTTCCATTGGCAATTCGCCCTTCAAAACTTGGATTTCATCCAACTTGCTGTCAATTTTTTGAAGCTTAATTAAGCCTACTAATTTTTCCTCAACAGAATAATCTTTAACTGAAGCCATAACTTGTATACTGTTTAAATTGTATGATGTTTACTTTGGTCACCAACTGCTGTAATCCTTATTTGGCTTATGTTGCAAGTTAATACTGAGTTTACGAAGTACCTCTTTGCAGCGTTCAGCACTTTATTCTTCATCGGTAATCGAGTATCGATAATCGCTAGAAAAAAGATGCTCCAAACTTGCGATTTTCGATTTTTCGATTAACGAATCTCTACACAAAATACCCTACAGGATTAGTAACCACCTCACTTTTGAGGACGGCAAAAGTAGGAAATTTACGCTGTAAAATAGCAATTATTAAATCAGGCGTAAACTGTTCGCTTTCCCAATGGCCAATATCGGCAATAATTAGCTTGTTTTCAGCATCAAAAAATTCGTGATATTTTATATCGCTCGTAATATAAATATCTGCTTTTACCGCTTTTGCCGTGGCTATTAAAAAACTACCTGCACCACCACAAAGCGCCACTTTTTGTATGGGCTTACCCAAAAGTGCAGTGTGTTTTATCACTTTTAAACCAAAAGCTTGCTTAATATGTTGTAAAAAAGTTAGCTCATCCATTGGTGCTGCGAGCTCACCTACTAAGCCACTACCAACTGTGGTAAATGCATTTTCTAGCGGCACAATGTCATAAGCCACTTCTTCGTAAGGATGCGCAGCTTGTAAGGCAGCCACTACTTTACCACTCAAATAACTCGGGAAAATAACTTCTAATTTCATTTCTCTTTCCTCGTGTCTTTTACCAATATCACCTACAAAAGGGTTAGTGCCTTCAGCCGCTTTAAACGTGCCAATGCCTTCTACACCAAAACTACAGTCACTATAATTACCAATATTGCCAGCACCTGCATTAAAAATAGCTTCTCGTACCGCATCTACATAACCATAAGGTACATAGGTAAATAACTTAGCTAGAGCATTGCTTTTTGGCTGTAAAATTTGGGTATTTACCAAGCCTATCGTTTCAGCAATTTTTCCATTTACCCCATCTAATACACTATCTAAATTGGTATGAATGGCATAGATAGCCACATCGTGTTTTATAGCAGTAATAATGGTTTGCTCTACATAGTTTTTACCAGTAATTTTTTTTAATCCACTAAACACAATTGGGTGATGTGCTACCACAAGATTACAACCTTTAGCTACTGCCTCTAGTATTACGGCTTCTGTAGCATCAAGCGTACATAACGCACCTGTGCACAACCACGAAGCATTACCTGTAATAAGGCCACAGTTGTCATAACTTTCTTGATAAGCCGTTGGGGCTACTTGTTCTAGCGTAGCAATAATATTAGCAATAGTCATATAGCAAATGTAACCGCTGATGTTATTGATTTGAATGATTGCCTATGATTTTTAAGACTACACGCTAAGTATCACCTTTATTTTAAACTTGGCAAACAAACAATTCATGCCAATTCTACGTTCTTTGCATAGGTAAACTACCCAATCATTTAATTCATTATAATCATTCAAATCGTAGATGTATCTTAATCAGAATGGCAAAATAATTAAAGAAACAACAGCGAGTATTTCGCCCAATAACCGCTCTTTTCGCTATGGTGATGGCTTTTTTGAAACCATGAAAATGGTGGATGGTAAAATTTTACTAGCTGATTATCATTTTGAGCGCTTGTTTGCTTCTTTGGCTTTACTACAATTTGACGTGCCTAATTTTTTAACAGCCGATTATCTACAAACACAAATTATAGAACTTGCCAAACGTAATTACCACAATAAGTTGGCTAGAATTCGCCTCACTATTTACCGTGGTGATGGTGGCTTGTACGATCCACAAAATATGTTTCCCAACTACTTAATACAAACTTGGGATTTAAACCCTGCCAATAATTCACTTAACGAGAATGGCTTGGTACTAGATATTTTCACAGATGCAGTTAAAACTTGCGACCGCTTTTCTGCCGTAAAAAGCAACAATTATTTAGGCTATGCCATGGCTGCTTTGTGGGCTAAGCAACAGCATATAAACGATGCTATTTTACTTAACCCATATCAGTGTATAGCCGACGCTACCATAGCCAATGTATTTATTGTAACCGATGGTGTGGTGCTTACGCCTAGCCTGCAAGAAGGCTGTGTAAATGGTGTAATGCGTAGGCATTTGCTTACACAATTACGAGCCCACAATATGCCTGTAGAAGAAACCACTATTACAGTAGAAGCGTTACTACAAGCACAAGAACTGTTTTTAACCAATGGTATTTACGGCATTAGGTGGGTAAAGCAATTGCAAAACAGTAACTATACCAATGCATTAAGCGGCTTGCTGCATAAGCAATTTGTGAAGAGTATTTTACTAGGATAGGTTTACTACTCTAACTATCTATTTTACAATAAACAATTTGTTACGGTAAACCTTATTGCCGTGTTGTATTTTCAAAATATAATTACCGCTTGCAATATTGCCAGTAGCAAATTGTTCTGAGAATGTTCCTACAAAATTTGCATACGATTTGGCAAATACTGTTTTACCAGATAAATCTACCAACGCAATTTGCAAGTCATCTTTATTGCTTACTTTAAAGCTTACTTTAAATACACCATTATTAGGGTTTGGTGTGGTAGTTAAGCCTATTTCGGTATTATTTACATTAACAATACTAGTTGTAGCAGTGTAAATTAGCCCTGTTGAAGTTGCTATACAACCATTTACATCGGCACCGCTTACAGAGTAGTTGCCTGAGTAAATAGGCTTAATTCTAGGTGAATTAGCCCCAGCAATTGCATTACCATTTAAGTACCATTGGATAGCACTTACAGCATTTGTTTGCAAGCTATCTGATGCTGCACCAACTAGCGTGATGGTAGGTGGTTTAGTGGTAGCGGCAACTATCGCAACTCTATCGCTCAACGAATCCGAAAGTGTTGCAATTTTTATATTGTATAAGAAATAATAAAAACTTGCTGGTGGCGTTGCCGCATTTGTAAGTATTTGAAATATACCAGGTATGCCTACAGGATAAGGGTTGCTAGTAACGCCATTGTTTCTATAAATTGATGCACCGTTTAAACAATTTACAGTCATTAAATAAGCACTTTTAAGACTGTTGTCAAGCTTTAAATTTAAATAATAATTAGCCCCAGTATCAATCCCATTCGCATCCAGATTAGGAAATACATCAACGGTAATAGAGTCACCTAAAGTAGGATAATAAGAATACCCTGTACCATTTTTAAAAGCAGGCCTAAATGCTATACCAACTTTACCAGCAGCATTACAATATAGCTTAGCAGTTTCAATAACTAAAGGTATTGCGGCTGTATCAGTTGTGTATGTACCTGAAAAGGTACTGCCGTAGCTACCAGTACCTAGTGCTGTATTAGTTAATGGTCCTACAGTTGCTCTTACGCCAGTTTGTAAATAATAGGTGTTATTAGATGTAACTACAGATGTTGTTGCTGCACTTGTATTAGCAAGTGGTGTTGCTGCTGCTGGTGTATCGTACCAGAAATAATTATTACTATTTGCCGGGTTTGTTACACTTAAACTTGTAGAAGATGCAGTACATTGAATGGCTTTACCTATTGGTATAGCCGCCTTTTGAGCAGTTGTAATAGTAGTTAGCAAGGTGTTATTGGTATTATCTTGATCATTAAGTACATTGGCAGTTACGTTAAAAGTATAAGCAGTACCGCCGGTAGTTGCAAAAGGAGTTTGAAATGTATAAATAATTTTATCGCCAGCTAAAATAGTAGCTGGGTAATTACCGCTTAACGTTGCTATAGTTGTAGTACCTATTTTAACTGTGGCTGATAATGAAATGTTTGAAATATTAGCAGTTCCCTTATTGCTCACCATTATAGATAGTAGTTGCGATGGATTGAATTTAGAACCATTTGAAGGTGCTAACACAGCAGTTACTTCGCCATCATTTGCCCCTCTTACAACGCGCAAGCGATAATCTTGCGTTTCACCATTTGTATAAGCACCACAAGAATTTATATCGTTAGCATTTGATGTTTCTTGCGCAATAACGCGCATTACTATGTAACTACCTTTAGTAATAGATGAAGGAGTGTTAATAGCTGTAGTGTAAATGTTACTGACGTTATTGAGTATACCACTTGTTGCTACTAATTCACCAGCATCAGTAAATACGCCGTTGTTATTATAGTCAATGAATACTTTTACGATTTTATTGGCATTTGTACCATCACAGCTGTTCACTTTTACAGATAATGTAGTCGCTTTATTTGGCTCAATATCACCAGTTAAATTGGTAAAGTCTTTATAGCTAGTACAGCCAGTAGCTGTTTTATTTTGGATGTTTGAGAAACCTACGCTATCAATTCTAGTACCTACTGTATTTGTTGGTGCAGATGTACAATAGGCTGTACCGCCTATACCGCTTGCTATTATAGAAAAAACTTGGCTACCTCTAGCTAAAGTACCTTTATTGCTAACGGTTATAACATAATTTTTGCCAGGTACTGCACTATCAATTAAAACTTGTTCAATATTATTTAGCTTATCATCGCCCTTAGTGGCATTACTCTGTGGAACATTAGGATCTAATATCCAAGGTAAATAAGTATTGCTACCAGATGTTACTCTTAAATCTAAATCGTGTATCAACTTTGGTGTACGATCGTTAACCAAAGTTGATACATTTTGGTTCACTGAACCAGTAGGATCTGTCCAAGCGATGGTTACTTTTAATGGGCCATTGCCAGATGCTATAACATTAAAGGTATAAGGCACGCCACTGTTTAATGTTTTTTCTATAATCGTATCTGTTTTATTGTTAAATGACGAAGTGATTACGTTGGCAGCTTTTGCTGCATTTAAAAGACCGTAGCCAAATACATAATCTGGACCAAGTGCAGTACCAGCTTCATCTGCCGTATGAACGGCTAAAGCTTTTAAGGTAGAACTGCGCATAAAAACACCTGGATGTTTTTGGTTATAATATTCTTGAAGTAATAGTAGGCTACCTGTAACATTTGGCGAAGACATTGAAGTACCCTGTTCAGCACCATAATCATTTATACCAGTAGAAAATGTGGATGTCACATTTAAGCCATTTGCAACAACATCTGGTTTTATGCGTCCATCATCTGTTGGTCCCCAACTACTGAAACCTCCAATTTGCACATCACTTGCAGTATTATAGCCATTTGGTAACCCAGCAACTGCGCCCACTGTTAAAATATTTTTTGCATTTTGTCCACCAGCAATTGAACCATAAGTAGGATTGTCAGGGATAGATGCGGTGCGTTTAATAGCTGTAGTACCACCATTATACAGGTAGTTACCACCAATGGCAGGCCCTTTATTTGAACCGTAACTCCCATTACTATTGCCAGCTGCAAAAACCATTAAATAGTTGGGTGCATTATATAAAATAGAATCATAAAGCTGTGCTCTTGAATGATAATACCCAAAGTTGTAAGCTTTTGTGGTACTAATACTTGTATCGCCATACCAAGTATAATTTGTGCCATCATAATTCCAACCAGCAGTTATACCATAAGAGTGGTTTGATAATAGTAAATTAATCGCTTCGGATGCAATTTCAGATTGCTCGTTGGTAATAAAATCATAGGCAATCATTTGCTTTAAACCAAAAGCCATACCTTTTGCTATTGGGTTTATACCAGTGGCCATCATTGTGCCTGCAACATGTGTCGCATGATCACTAAGCCTAGCACTTGTTGCAGAATCTTTTTGTAAAATTCGGCCTGCTAGCTCGATATGATTTTTTAGAATAAGACCACCATCCCAAATACCCAACTTGCTATTTACGGCATTGGATGAACCAGACAAGTTTAACCCCGTACTACCGCCAGCCCATAATTGATTAGTACTTGTTGTGGTAGCAGAAATAATATTATTAAAAGTAGCATAATATAAAGGCTGGCCAGAAAAATCAATTGATTGTAATGCCATTACAGTCCCATTTTTGCTAACTACATTTATAGGCCACCCTTTTTGCTGCGCCATTTTAACTGCCGCCTCGTAATCATTAACTTCAACTATTTTGTGTGATGTTGCTAGTTTTTGTAAGATGATAGTGTTTGTTTTTTCTTGTGCTACAGCTTGCTGGCAAATGGCTAGTAAAGCAAGTACAATGATTTTTTTCTTTAGCATAATAGATATATTTCTGAACGATGACTGGCTAAATTTAGATACTTTTACTATTAAAATAGTGTTATGGTTAAAAATATTTCAGGGCTCATATGTCTTTTAGTAACTTTCTGTAGTTGTACTTCAACAAAATCTTCTAAAATGCTAATTATTACGCAAGGAATTACAGGTATAGTATACGAAGTAAGAGGCAATCAAATGCCAATGATAGGCCAAGAACCACCTAAGCTAAAAGCGATGCAAGCAGAAGTATTTGTGTACGAAAAAACTAATATTGGTCAAACTGTTAAAGATGCAACCGCAGGTTTTTATACAAGTATAGCCACTAAGCAAATGGCCACAACACATACAGATAGTATGGGCAAATTTTCTATTGCATTGCCAGTAGGTACTTACTCGCTATTTGCAAAAATTGATGGTAAGTTTTATGCCAATTTGTTTAACCAATACAACGATATTAATGTGGTAACAGTAGACACTAGTAAAATTACTGAAACGACTATTCGTGTTAATTACAAGGCTGTTTATTAATCATTGTATCATTCCATCATTCTCAATCACACATACCAATCATAAGTCTATCTTTGCAACTCTTTTTTTACGATAGGAATTGCAGTTATGAATTTGAACGTGTTGTTAGAGAATTACCAAAATTCCCCCCGCCTTTTACAATTGGCGGACAGACTTCTTTTTGCCGATACGCAAAAATTATTTTTAAAAAACTTACAGGGCAGCAGTGCTGAGTTTATTGTTGGTGCAGTGTTTTCGCACCCAAAAACGCAAGGTTTAAATCACCTTATTGTACTAAACGATGCTGAAGAAGCGGCTTATTTTCACAACACACTAGAAAACTTAACAAGTGCATTAGACCTATTTTATTTTCCATCTTCTTTTAAAACACGCAAAAATTATCGGTTACTCAATTCGTCGCATGTGATGTTGCGTACCGAAGCTTTAACCAAGTTGGCGGCTGGCGGCAATAAAAAAATTATCATTACCTATCCTGAAGCCATTTTTGAAAAAGTAGTACTACCTAAAACTTTAAGTGGTAATATTATTTCCATCAAAACCAATGACACCATTAATCTTGATGGATTGATGGAATTATTTGTAATGTATGGCTTTGTGCGTACCGATTTTGTGTACGAGCCTGGTCAGTTTGCATTGCGTGGAGGCGTTTTAGATATTTATTCATTTGGCAACGAAAAGCCTTATCGTGTTGAGTTGTTTGGTAATGATGTTGATAGCATCAGAATCTTTGATCCTGAAACGCAGCTAAGCGAACGAAAGCTATTGCAGGTAAGCATTATACCCAATGTAGAAACGCAATTTGAAACCGGTGATAAAGTTTCGTTACTAGAATTTTTACCAGAAAATACCATTGTTTGGTTGAAAGATTGGGATGTTATTCAAGGTAAAATTGAGCAAGAAGAAGAAGATCTTGGTTTGTTTTTAGAAAGAGCAAGTGCAACTAAAGAAGCATTTGGTACAAGTGTAAAACCGAACTCAAAACATAAAGTTGAAGAGGAAGAAGATGAAGACGATACCAAGATTTTAAAAGAAGTTTCTTTACAAGATTTTACACCCGTTGCCACCATTGAAAGGCAAATGCAACAACGACACATTGTTGAGTTCGGTAGGCAACAGTTTATGGGTAATGCGGCAGCTACCCAAGGCGATGAACCATTATCTATCAACTTTTCTACTAAGGCGCAACCTTCCTTCAATCGCCAGTTTGATTTATTAATTAAGAACTTAAAGGCTCAAGAAGCTGATAATTATAGCATCTACATTTTTGCTGAACAAGCCAAACAATTAGAGCGTTTACACAGCATTTTTAAAGACTTAAATACTGAAATAAATTTCGTTCCTGTAGCCACATCTATCCACGAAGGTTTTATAGATGAAGACCTGAAAGTAGTGTGCTATACTGACCATCAAATATTTCAGCGCTATCACAAATACCGTGTAAAACAGGCTTATAATAAAAACAAAGCCATTACGCTGAAAACCTTGCGTGACTTGCAACCTGGTGATTATGTAACGCATATTGATCATGGTGTGGGTACTTATAGCGGCTTACAAAAACTTGAGATAAATGGTAAGCTACAAGAGGCAGTGCGTATCATTTACAAAGACACAGATATTCTCTATGTAAACATCAATTCACTACACAAAATATCTAAGTACACGGGTAAAGAAGGTACGGTACCAAAGATTAATAAACTAGGTAGCGATGTTTGGAATAAGCTAAAAGAAAAGACTAAAGCGAAGGTTAAAGAAATAGCTTTTGACTTAATAAAATTATACGCGCAACGTAAAAGTCAGCAAGGCTTTGCACATGCACCAGACACCTACATGCAAACAGAGCTTGAAGCAAGCTTTATGTATGAAGACACACCTGACCAGGCCAAAGCGGTAGCTGATGTAAAGCAAGATATGGAAGCACCAAGCCCTATGGATAGATTGGTGTGTGGTGATGTTGGTTTTGGTAAAACAGAAGTAGCCATTCGTGCGGCTTTTAAAAGTGTGGTTGATGGTAAGCAGGCTGCTGTTTTAGTACCTACAACCATCTTGGCTTTTCAGCATTTTAAAACTTTTAGTGAGCGTTTGAAAGATTTTCCTGTTACGGTAGATTATGTCAATCGCTTTAAATCATCTAAAGAGAAAAAAGAAACTTTAGAAAAATTAGCCGCTGGCAAAATAGACATTATTGTAGGTACGCATGGCTTGCTTGGCAAAGAAGTGAAGTTTAAAGAACTTGGCATCATGATTATTGATGAAGAGCAAAAATTTGGTGTGGCTCACAAAGAGAAATTGAAGACTTTAAAAACCAATGTAGACTGCTTAACCCTTACTGCAACACCCATACCACGTACGCTACACTTTAGTTTGATGGGTGCAAGAGACTTAAGCATCATCAATACACCACCACCAAACCGACAGCCAATACAAACCGAAATTCAGGTGTTTAATGCCGACTTTATTCGTGATGCTATTTATTACGAAACCAACCGTGGCGGGCAAGTTTTCTTTATTCATAATCGTGTGCATGGTTTGGGCGAAATGGCTGCACTTATTCAGGCACAATGCCCTGATTTAAGTATTGGCTTTGCACATGGTCAGCTTGAAGGGCATGAATTGGAAGAACGTATTTTAGATTTTATTGACAAGAAATACGACGTACTCGTTTGTACCAATATTGTAGAAAGTGGTGTAGATATTTCCAATGTAAATACCATCATCATTAACAATGCACACCATTTTGGCTTGAGCGATTTGCACCAATTGCGTGGCCGTGTTGGTCGTAGCAACAAGAAGGCCTTCTGTTATTTATTAGCACCGCCAATGAGTAGTTTGCCTACTGATAGTCGCAAACGCTTACAAACCTTAGAACAATTTAGCGATCTTGGTAGTGGCTTTCAAATCGCTATGCGTGACTTGGATATACGTGGTGCTGGTAATTTACTAGGTGGTGAGCAAAGTGGTTTTATGGCAGAGATTGGTTTTGAGATGTACCAAAAAATATTGGAAGAAGCTGTAAGAGAACTAAAACGTACGTCGTTTAAAGACTTGTTTAAGGATGAGATTGCGAAGCAAGATGACTATGTAAGCGATTGTACCATTGACACGGATTTGGAAATTTTATTGCCTGATAGTTATGTAGAAAGTATTACTGAAAGACTATCGTTGTACACACGATTAGACAACTGCGAAAACGAAGCAGCGTTAACAGCTTTTCATGCAGAAATGGTAGACCGTTTTGGGTCAATACCTAGCCAAGTAGAAGATTTGTTTACAACAGTGCGTTGTCGCTGGGCTGGCGTAAATCTTGGTTTTGAGAAAATGACGCTGAAAGATAACACCATGCGTTGCTACTTTATTAACAAAAACGATTCGCCATATTTTGAGTCTGATTTGTTTAAAAATATATTGGCTTATTTACAAACAGGCACTAACAAAGCGCATCTAAAACAAGTAGCTAAAAACTTTTTGCTTGTGGTAAATGATATACGTGGTATGGAAGAAATGTTACGCTTTTTAACGCTAATGAAGAAAGCTGTGATTAAGGAAGAAGTGGTAGAAAAATCAGAAGAACTACCTGTTTAAATTTCTTATTATTTCCACAATAAAAAACAATATCTGCTGTATGAAACACCTACTCAAACATTTACCAATACTAGCCTTTGTAGCGGCTTGTGGTACTGCTAACAATACCAAAGAAATACAGAAAGATACTGTAACTCAAACTGCACCTATGCTAGGTAACGATGTAGACGCACATGGCTGCAAGGCTAGTGCAGGTTACCAGTGGTCTCAAGTAAAGCACAACTGTATAAGACTATTTGAAGAGGGCATAAGACTAAACCCAAAACCTGATACGGCTAGCCAAAGTATTTCTGCCTTTGTGGTATTTAAAAGCCAAGACGTACAAGACACTGCTGAATTATTCTTACCAAATGCTAGTAGTCAATATCTACTGCAAGACAAAACGAATGGTGCTGGTAAATGGACGAATAACAAGTACCAACTTACCCAATGGAAAGGTATGTACACACTTGAAACCATAAGCCCTAAAGCCATTATTTATCAAGGAGCAACGGTAAAATAACAAAGAATATTAACTACCTCTCATACCGCCAGTTTTCACAGGCTTTTTACCACCGCTTACAGCTTTGCCTGTAGGCTTAGCTAAAAATTTAGAGCCATTGGTAGCGCCCTTTTTGGGTTGGTTGCCAAATTTTAAATTGCCTTTATCGTTTACTGGTAATGCCATGATGTGTTGATTTAAGACACTAAACATACCGAAGTTTTAATGGGCAGGAGTTATTATTTGATTTAACTTAAATAAATAGTAGTAAAACTGAGTCATTTGCTGTTGCAACCATCATTAAATGAACACTACACCTGACAAAAGTGTTACTACACTTAGTAAAAGAAAGCCTACACATGTTTAAAGGATAACTACACTTGGCAAAAGGAAGGTTGACGAAGGTAGGGGGATACTAATCCTTGAAGGTTTTGCGAAATCTTCAATAATTTTATACGCTTAGATAAAAGCTCCATAGCGAAAAGAACGTACCAGTGCAGATACTACGTAAACTCAGCACAGGCCACACCAAAGCTAAATAGTAGTACTAAAGCTGGTTACAACATCTCTAAAAACTAGCAATAATTATAGGCTTAAAGCTACCGCAGGATCCCAAAATTTTTTGTCAAAGTCTACAATGGTGTCGTTTTCTACTTTAATTTTTTCTTTGGCTAGCAGTTCTTCCATAAGGGTGGGGGGCACAAAATGGGCTTTGCCGCTGAGCATGCCGTTGCGGTTAACCACACGGTGGGCAGGTACTTTGGGCGTAACTGTAAAGGAGGCATTCATGGCCCAGCCTACCATGCGAGCACTAGATTTGGCACCTAAAAATGCGGCGATAGCGCCGTAACTGGTTACACGGCCTTTGGGTATTTGGCGCACCACATCGTACACTTGTTCAAAAAAACTGGTGTCGCTTTTACCGCTTGGTAGCACTTTGGGTAAGCTATTTTGTGGCTTCGCTTTTGGCATTTTGCTGTGTAGATTGTGTGGCTAACAATTGGCTGCGTTTGGGTTCTGGTACGCAATCGTAGTTGTAAGGGCAGTGCCTGCAGCCGTAGCCACAGCAATGGCCTTTTTCAAGATGGTATTTTTCGGTAAGTACCATATAGCATTGCTCGTCGTAGTAAAAATCAATGTTTTCAACTAGTGGCTGGCTCATGTATCAGTTGCTTTAATATCTCGTCTTTGGCTAATGGTAGCGGTTTGTTGATTTTAAATTTTAGATAATGCACTCGCTTGCTTTGCGCTATGTCTAGGCTTTCGTAATAGGTTTTTATGTGTAGCTCAGGCGCAATATTGGGCTGTTTGTAAGCATCATCATAATCTACCAACAATTCTAGTTCGAATAAGTTGATGACTATTTTGGTAAAATTGTATAAATCGGGGCTATCGGTTTTTAGGTTAATGGTACCGTCGTTATTCAGCATTTGCTGGTACAAGCGTAAAAATTTAGGGTGCGTCAAGCGTTTTTTAGCTTTAGAAAGGCGTAGTTGTGGGTCAGGAAACGTAATCCAAATATCAGCCACTTCATTTGCTGCAAAGTAGTTGGTAATTTTATCAATCTCAGTGCGTAAAAAAGCCACGTTGTATAAGCCATCTTCAAGGGCAGTTTTTGCGCCACGCCAAATGCGGTTGCCCTTAATGTCTATACCAATGGTGTTAATGTTCGCATGCATTCTACCAAGGCCTACAGCATATTCGCCTTTGCCACAAGCGAGTTCTAGCGTAATTGGGTTGGTATTTTTAAATGTATTGTGCCAATTGCCTGGCATATTTTCAGGATATTCAAGTACGTTGTTAAAGCCCTTAATAGCCTCGAAGCGAATTAATTTTTTGTGCGACATTATTTGCTAATTGAAATGGGCAAATATAGCTTAGAGATAGTAGCAAATAAAAAAGCCTTCAAGTGGTTTCTAAGGCTGTATGATTATTGTAATTGTTTGGTATTAAAGTAGGCAATTACTTTTTCATAATCTTGATTACCTATTAAGGTTAATTGCCTGCTTGGTATGCGTAAGTTAGGGTTGGGGTGATTTACCGTTTCTACCTTAGTTTCTATAATTATGTTGCCTGAATTAGGAAAGTTAGTGTTTGCTGGCCCTGCAAATACTAATTGATTGATGTGCACTTTATCTATTTTGAAATTGTTTTTACTTGCAAAAAGCATGTCTTTGCTAAACAACTGCCTTTTCTCGAAGTTTTTTAAAATTTCTTTATTAATATATGAGTACGGATTATCGGCTTCGCCTCTTTGTTTAGCTAAAGGAATATCTGCAAAAAGGCTGCCCAAACGCGATGCGCTTTCTGTTTTTATTTTTGTATTTACCTCAATACCTACAACTATATCGTTAGCGGTGAGCACTAAATAAACACTTTTATTTAAAAAACCGTGTTTTTGATAGGCAATAAAATGATTGCAATCCGTTAATCTAAAATCCTGTAAAGTCATCGCATTATTCTATTAAATCACTTGGGCTAATTATTAATCTTAATAATCTAAATCAATTAACTCAATACAATTTGCAAAGAAACAAATATGTTGTTTTGCAATCTAATTTTCTTAAAATATTTTTTTAAACGGTGAGGGATAATTTACAACAGTGTAATATGCTAGAATAGGTTGACAGATTTTAAGATATCCCAGTTGCTACGGTAGCTGAGATTTTGTATTTAAACGATTGTATTTGGGTTATTTTTGCATATAAATACTAGAAATATGCAGGGAAAATTGAGTGGTTGGGATGATACAATTGTGGCATTAGCAACCCCACAAGGTATTGGTGCCATTGGCGTTATACGTGTGAGTGGCAGTAAAACTTTTTCCATTTTAGATGAATTATTTACTTCAAAAAATGTTTCGGCGCAGCCAACACATACCATTTTGGTTGGTTTATTAAAAGATGCTGGTGAGGTTTTAGACGAAGTTGTTTTGGCGATATTTAAAAATCCTAAATCTTATACAGGTGAAGATGTTGTAGAAATCAGTTGCCATGGTTCGCCATTTATTCAAGAAAAAATAATTACAACACTTATAAAAAAGGGCTGTAGAATAGCAAAACCAGGTGAATTTACTCAACGTGCATTTTTAAATGGCAAACTAGATTTAGCACAAGCAGAGGCGGTGGCTGACTTAATAGCAAGTAATACTGAAGCTAGCAGAAATACGGCCATCAAGAATATGCGTGGCGGCTTTTCATCTTCGTTAAGTGTGTTGCGAGAGCAATTGATTCGTTTTTCTGCCATGATAGAACTAGAGTTGGATTTTGCACAAGAAGATGTAGAATTTGCAGATAGAACTGCTTTATCGAATCTTATTGTTGAATTAGTTAATTCTACCAATGGCTTACTGCATTCATTTAAGCTCGGTAATGTTATAAAAAACGGTGTACAAGTGGCCATTATTGGCAAGCCAAACGCAGGTAAATCAACACTGCTAAATACGCTTTTAAACGAAAACAGAGCCATTGTAAGTGATATTGCGGGCACTACTAGAGATACGATTGAAGAGGTTTTAAATATTGAAGGTGTTTTGTTTAGACTGATAGATACGGCAGGAATAAGATTACATACTACAGATGTAATAGAAAGTATTGGTGTAGAAAAAAGTTTTGAGAAAATGCGTTCGGCCAATTTGGTGGTGTATTTATTTGACATTAATACAACTTCAGCGGCTGATTTGCAAACAGTTGCTGATGACTTTGCAAAAGAAGGCTTACATTATTTATTAGTGGGTAATAAAATTGATGCAGATAACGTGAGTTTGCAGCAAGCATTTAGTGGTTTTGCTAACACCATTTTTATCTCTGCAAAAGACCACATTAATATTGATTTACTAAAACTAAACTTGGTCGAAAACGCTGTTGGCGGTAATATTAATTCAGAAGCTACCATTGTTACAAACGCAAGACACTTTGAGGCATTGCAGCAACTTGCGGCATCTCTAAGTGATATACAAGATGGGTTAGATAATCAAATTCCTGGTGATTTATTAGCTCTCGATATTCGTCAAAGCTTGCATTATTTGGGCTTAATTACTGGTGAAATTACGAATGATGACCAATTGGATTTTATTTTCAGTAAGTTCTGTATCGGAAAGTAACATTTAATTATTATATAAATAATATGCTTGGAGGCTGTTTATAATTTATTGATTAAAAAGTTTTACAGTCGGTGTTTTAGTCATTTCTTCGGCTGATTCCATCAGCAGTTCATAGTTTCTACATAATCCTCTGTCATTGTCAAACCAATTGAATGTTCGTTCCACAATCCATCTATTTGCAACTGGTTTAAATGGCTATTTCTTATTATCCTTTCTCAATACAGTTGTCATCATGTAGCCAACCTTTTTAATACTTCACTAATAAGATCACTTCTACAGCCACTGACACCCTGTTTTAACCAAACATATAATAGCATTCCAAACTGCTTGTAAACTATGTTTGTGCTTTCCTTTTGTTTAATTCCAAAAAATTACCGATAACATGCCACTGGGCAGTAGTTACATCTGTTGGGCACATTCGATTGATGGTTTAGTGTACCGCTAAAACGAGTACACCAATAATCACTATTGCCCTTTTTTACATAATTTTTAAACAGGCTATATCCCAACTGGGAAAAGTGGAAAGAGAAATTAGAACAAGCCTTAGCTTAAGCATCAATTTTCTCTCTCATTATGTTTTATTTAGTTTAGTTCATATTCAATCATTAGTAGAGAATTTTATTTTGTTAATGGATAGTAAAACGAGCATTTAATACCTTCTAGCTTCTAAAAGCGATTAGGTATATCCATGCTTTCGTGCAAGATGCTTATTATTTCTAGCTCAGTAGAGAAAACTTGTAAAATATAAAGTGTGACTTCTTTTTTGCTGAATAGCAGCCCACACGCAGTGCATTAATGTTTTTGCCTCACTTTGGCTTTTTAGAAAGGATGTTTATTTCGGTCATTATTAGTTCATAATACCTATCAGCTTGCTCAAGCGACCATGTTTCAAAAGTGTACAGCCATATTTCTTCTAGATCCACCAATGCGGCTTCTCTAAAAACAACCTTTAGTTTCATAGGTGCTTTTTATGAAGTGCTGCCAAGTATTCTTTTGAATCGAAGTTGTCAACTTTTCCAGATTGTTCACCTGCAACTAATGCTTTAATCAAAGCGTCTTTCTTTTGCTCTTCGCTTTCTAGTAAGCGCAAAGCTGTACGCACCACTTCACTAGCAGAACTATAACGCCCTGATGACACTTCTTCGCTAATAAAGTTTTCAAAATGTTCTCCTAAAAGAATGGATGTATTTCTTGCCATAGCCAATACTATTTGTACCAAATATACCAATCATTGGGATTTTTAAAAGGTAAATTACATGAAAAGTGGAACGCTTTTGTAGCTATCTACATCAACTAACGCTTCTACATTTTACCCGCATATTCAGGATTGTATTCTACCATCCATTCTATACCATATTTATCTCTAAAGCCGCCGAAATACGTGCCCCAAAAGCTATCTTCAAGTGGCATTTCTATTTGTCCGCCAGCTGAAAGGCCATTAAACAAATGGTCTGCTTCTGCTTTGCTTTCTGTGAATATCACAATCTTACTTCTGTTCTCGTTTTCGTTAGTTGTGCCCATTATTTCGGGTACATCATTGGCCATTAGCATATTTGATTTGCCTATTGGCAAGGCAATATGCATAATTTTATTTGCCTCCTTTTCTGATACAGGAAACGCCTCGCTTGCTATGTCTTTAAAGCGAATAATTTTTGCAAACTCACCACCAAATACTGATTTGTAAAAGGTAAAGGCTTCTTCTGCGTTGCCATTAAAATTGATGTGTGGATTAATTTGTGCCATGGTTATAGATGTTGATTGATTCGAAATCAAACATAACCATTAAGTGCCAAAGCTAGCAGGTACAAACACGTCAAAAAAGTGGGTGATTGCGGCAATTGATGTGAGTAGCAAACAGGCGGGTGAAGACACCCGCAGTAAATAAAACCCAAACAGCGATTCAAGCTGTTTGGGTTTTATTATATCACTAAGCTTTTTTCTTTGCCGCCTTTGCGGTATCATCTACCTCAAAGCCCCAATTACTTAATTTTTTAGGTTGCTTTGCATATTTACCTTTTAAGTATGCACTGCTACCTTTTACATGTTCATCAATTGATGCAAATAATGCATCTCTTTTTCTATAAGCTTCTTCCATTTTTCCTTTTAATTCTTCTGCCAAGTCATGAAATTCTAAACATGGAGCGATGGTAGGCCCCACTTTTGCCCAATCGTAAGTTTCTGCGTCTAAATTGTTTAAATCGCTAGTAGCACCATCGGCTACATGCTTTTTGTACACTTTTTCCGCAAGTTTTAGCAGCTCCTCTGGGTTGCGAGAAACCACCACTCGACCTTTTGTGTTTGCCATAAAATAGTTGTTTAATTGTTTGCAATAAATTCACGACACTAATATAATAATTACAACCTACAATAAAATTAAAATTAGAAAAAATCTAAAAAAAAATGTTCACATCGTGAATGTGTTCAATAACACCCTGCTGTATTTGAATACATTCACGATGTTAATCCATACAATGGCATTGTAACGATTAACAATGGCGATGTAAACATTTACATTGCCATTGTAGCTATTGACATTAGCATTGTAACGATTAACATTGGCGATGTTGTGGTTGGATTTGACAATGTTGCGGTTTATAATGGCAATGTTGTGGTTGCAAATACAGGTGATAGATAGAGAAAAGACAACCTAGTCTTTTACTTTGCCAATGAAAGATGGAAATTTTGTAGTGCTTTCATTCTCGTTGCAAGATTAGTGGCAGCGTTGCTGATGGTGTGTAATTTTTTCACTAGCGCAAGTCTCTTGCCTTGTGCTATTCGTTACTTGTTTATAAATCTATTAACTATGAAAAAATAAGTAACACGCTAGCACAGGTCGGCTATGCTAGTTTGCTACACTACAGACCTGCGCTAGTGGATCAACATCACGAACAGCATGCAAAACCACATGTTTACTGTAGTTTTATTCTACAATTTTTGTAACTCGATCGTTTACTAAATACAAAGTTTTGTCGCTTTTGTATTTCATAATAGTTGTTGTCAAACTATCAGTTGTTGTCTTACTACTACTAATGGGATTCCCCCACGCTATCAAACACATTTCTCTGGACATACCAATTAGGATTTTGTTGTCAGCAATGGCATTTCCATACTTTTCACCATACATATTAATCATCTCCTGTTTAAACCCTTTTCCTTTTGTTAGTCTTTCATACTCTGCTGGATGAGTGCTTTTAATGATAGCAGCCATTGCATTTTGTTCCTCTTTATACGCTTTGTTTTTTTCTGCATAACCTTTTTCAGAAGTAAACAAAATATTTGCAGTGTAATAGTTGTGTTTATCGCTAGATGACGGTATTAAAATTTGTACATTCTCTTTATTTTGCATTATAAAGTATACGCCGTATTCTTTTCCTAAATATGCTACATTACACTTTGGTGAATTATATTGATAATCGCCAAAAGTTAATTCACCATTATTTTTTTCTTCATCAGGCCTTTTAGGGTTATTTAATATTTGCACATCTGTAAATGTCCAAGTAGAAGGATAGGGGATTTCATAATATTCTCCATTCGATAAATTAATACTATAGAATTGCTTTTTTTTATCGCCAGTATAAATTCCTCGCCAAGGGTTATCAAACACAAATTTCTTTCCGATGTTTTTTCTTTTATTTATTACAAAGCCTTCTATAAAAGTATTAAGTTTCATCAATGTGTATTTATTTATGAAAATTACATCCCCAGTTTCTATTGATTTTAATTTCACTATATTTTTTGTATCTGGTGAATTCCTTTCCTCTATTTGGTTTAAATAAATCAATATCTCCTCTTTTGGATCTCCATATTGACGTGGAACTTGACTCAAGGTTTTGTCGTCAATATCATAAAATACGAATTTATAATCTTTTTTTCTGTACAAGGTTTTAAGTTCAATGTCCCTATCGGCTTCGTTTGAAATTAATGTAAAGTAGTTGTAAAATTCATTTTCAAATTCTGTTCTTGAATACAGTTTCTCAAATAGAAAAATCTTATTTGTTAAACTATAGGATTGCAAAACTTTATCATCAATATTTGGGATGTAGATATTTTGTCCTAATAACAAACTAAAATCGTCATTATCGCCATAGAAATTAGTGATATTTTTTAAACTGTCATACTTCTTGATTGTAAGAGGTTTTTCGATTTCTTTAGTTTCAATTGATTTACTTGAAATTTGAGCTTCTGAATTAACAGTTAAAAAAGAAAATAGTGTTACGTAAAAAATATTTTTATAGATCATCGCTTAAAAGTTGATTCAATATGATTAATAAGTTGTTTGCACAGTTTTGATTTAGAAGTCTTCGATTCAGATTGGGGCTAAAAAAACTACTAATCCAAAGGGTATTAAATCTATCAGGATTGTAAGCAATTTCGTCCACTATGTGAACAGTTTGACCACGTGTTCTTGAGCTGCAAAATATGTAGTTACAGCATTCAGACATTCTTTCTATACTTTTACTTGTTATACTTTCAGAGTCTGGGTCTCCTTGGGTTTCGATACCAATTGTTGCGTTGTTAAGTCTTATGATTATTCTAACATCATCTGTTGAATTTAAAAGCAAATTTCTATTGAAGTCAATGGGTTCTATAATCTCATTTTCGAATTGATCCAAAACTAACCCTATAAAAAGCTTTAATGATTCTGTCTTTCCCTCGCTTGCTCTTCCATAGGTTACTACTATTGTATTTTTTGTCATAATGTGCAGTTGTCAAAAATTACAGACAAAGCAAGTTTATATGATTTTAGCCGTACAATCAAATAATCTCTTGCTATTCACTTAGAGGCGAGTGAAGACACCCGCCTCTGACCTAATAAATTTTGTTGGTTAAAGCCAACTGAAATTAATAAACACCTACGCTACAAAAAAAGCCCATCTACTTGCTGCTGCCGCTCCCGATAGCTATCGGGAGTGCTGAAAATTTAAGCAAATAGATGGGCTTTGTACCTAAGCTGACCAATAAATTATTTCTACTGTACGATGGCTTTTTTCTTTTGTGTGGTGTGGGCGCTAAAATAACCTAGTGCACCACCGCTTATGTTACTTACAGGGTTGGTAGGTGCTGTTGGCTGACCGTTGGTTGGGTCTAGGCCGCTAAGTTGTTTAAAATATTCAAACACATTTTTATCAATACAACGCATCTCTAGCTGAATGGTATCTTTTGGTTGTATGTAGGCGCTATCGTTAAATAGTTGTCTTGCAATGTATTTACCATCGCTTAGGCGGTCGTCAAATACAAATATCTTTTTGGTGATTTTGCTGTTGATGGTTTGTATAAATTGATAGCTATTGCTAATGCCTGCTGGGTCTTGAAAGTTCGGCATTGGGTTAATAAGCGTTTGTCCAAAGCCTGAGTTTACTTGAAAGGTAATAGAATCGAGTGTTACAGGGCTAGGCATGGTGCTGCTTGCTTTGTAAGTGGTGCCGTTTAGCAATACATTTAGCAAGTACGTGTGGCCTGGTACACCTTGAATTAATGAGGTTTGGTAAATACCCGGCGTTACTTGTGTAAGCCCTGTGGTAAACCCTGTGGTACTGTCTTTAATAGTAACCACTGCACCAGATACGGTTGGAAAAACATTGTCTTGTGCGTAGTTAATAGTTTTGCTAATGCTTACCGTAGTAATGCCAGCTTGGTTAGTAACATTGCCTTGTATTACTAGCTGTGGTGCAGCATCGTTAAGGTTAATGTCTATTACTTTGGTGCAAGCTGCAAAGGCAGTAAGTGCTATGAGTAAGGTGTATTGTATGATTGATTGTTTCATGGCTTAGAATTTAAAGTTGTAAGTAACTGAAGGCACCCATCTAAACAAGGTAGTTTGTACTGCTTGCGTTTTGGCAGCGTTGTTTGGGTCTTCTTGAAAGTTAATAGCAAAAGCATTTTCACGACCATAAGCATTGTAGAGTGAGAAGGTCCAACTGCGGTCTGTTTTAGCTGTTTTTTTGCCTTGTAGCGTAGCACCAAAGTCTAAGCGATGGTAGTTTGGCATTCTATAACCATTGCGTTCGGTGTAGTAAAATACCGTTTGCCCATTGATGTTGTACTTACCACTTGGAAAAGTAACGGCATTGCCTGTGTAGTAAACAAATGTGGCAGAAACCGTCCATTTTTTGCTTGCTTGATAAATACCTACCACCGATAATTCGTGTGTTCTATCTTGTGTAGCATTGTACCACGCACCGTTGTTTATTTGGTCAAATTGGCGCTCGGTTTTAGATAAAGTGTAGCCCACCCAACCATTGAATTTGCCATATTTTTTCTTAAAGAATAGCTCTATACCATAAGCCCTGCCTTTGCCATATAATAGTTGCGATTCTACATTTTCGTTGGCTCTTAATTCTGCACCATTCTTGTAATCTATTTGGTTTTGTAAGGCTTTGTAATACACTTCAGCCGAAAACTCGTAAGCGTTTTCTTTGAAGTTTTGGTAATAGCCTACCTCAATTTGGTCAGCAATTTCTGGTTTAATATTGTTGCTGCTACCTACGTACAAGTCTGTAGGATTAGCCGATGTAGAGTTAGACAATAAGTGAATATTTTGCACGTTGCGGCTATATGACAACTTAATAGATTGCCTATCGTTAAGCTTATAACTTGTAGCAAAGCGAGGTTGTAGGTTTACGTAGGTTTTTACAACTTGACCACTCTTGTAAGTTGTAGTATCTTTTACATTGCCTGCTGCATCGTAGCTATAAAAATTACCTGGGCCAAGTGCATTAAACATGCTTACACGCAAGCCATAAGTAAGGTTTAGCTTTTCTGTAGCGCTCCATTCGTGTGATACATACAAGGCGCTTTCTATACTGTATTTGGTTTGCAACTCGGTATTGTTAAAGCTAGATTGTTGTGTAGCGGTAACGCTACCTGGCACTAGGTTGTGGTGTATAAAGTCTAGGCCAAAGTTTATTTTATTAGTACCATTTACGTAATACTGAAAGTCTTGCTTTACGTTAAAGTCACGAATTTTAGAGGTAATGAGTAAGTTATTATTACCTGCTGTGATTTTAATTTTATAGTTGTAGTTGGTGTAAATGAGCGATGTATTTGAGAACAAACGTGTGTTGTAAATGTGGTTCCAACGCAGCGTGGCAGTAGTGTTACCATAGTCAATACCAAAAGTTCTACCGAAGCCAAGATTATCTCTACCGTTGTAAATAGATAAGAAGAGGCGGTTTTTATCGTTGAGTTTGTAGTTGGCTTTACCGTTAAGGTCGTAGAAGTACAGCTTGTTGTTTTTAATAGATGAGTCTTTAGACAAAGCCAAGAACAAATCGGCATAAGTACGTCTTGCACTGATGTTAAATGAGCCTTTGTTTTTTACAATAGGGCCTTCTGCGTTTAAGCGAGAAGAGATTAAACCAATACCACCACTCATGCCAAATTTTTGGTTGCTACCATCGTTGGTTTTAATATCTATTACTGAAGATAAACGACCACCATATTCAGCAGGCATACCACCTTTATACACCGTAATATCTTTAATGGCATCGCTATTAAATGTAGAGAAGAAACCTAGCAAGTGCGAGGCGTTGTAAACGGTTGCTTCATCAAGTAGAATAAGGTTTTGGTCGCTGCTACCACCACGTACATAAAAGCCACTATTACCTTCGCCTGCACTTTTAATACCTGGTAATAATTGGATGGTTTTTAGTACATCTTTTTCACCAAAAATAACTGGTACATTTTTAATCTCGTTGATAGATAATTTCTGTATACCCATTACCGCTTTGGTAATGTTTTCGTTCTTTTTGCGTGTGCTCACCACTACTTCTTCTAGTTGCGAACGATAAGGCACAAGTGCAATATTTAGCTCTTTGTTTTGGGTAAGATTCAATGCGATGGTATCATTTACATAACCTGCAAAACTTACTACCAATGTGTAGCTGCCTTCTTCAGCAGTAATAGAATAAAAGCCATAAGCATTAGACACGGTGCCTAAACCTGCTAGTTTAGTAAGTTTTACATTAGCACCAATCAGCGTTTCGCCAGTTTGCTTATCACGAATAGTACCGTTTACCGTGTGCTTTGGTTTTACTTGGCCGTAAGCCAATATTGGCATAAGGCCAATGAAAAAGAGAAAAATTTTAAGCCCTTTCAGATAGAATTTCATAATAATTTAGGTTGCTTTTCTGATGTCGGTTGACGATTGCACCAAGCATTAATTGTTTGGCGGCGAAAGTAAACACAACATGCTACCCAATTGTTACAAAAAACTTTAGTAATTGTTAATTTATTGTACAGTTTTTAACAGAAAAAGGCAAACAAATAAGGACTATTTTACCAATTCTATACCCTTTGGGGTAAATACAATTTTCTTTTGTTTAAATAAATTACCCGTAGTCATTTTAAAGGTTTTCTTGCTCATACCAAAGAAATCGTAGATAGCTGAGGGCTCACTTTTATCGTTATATGGTAAAAAATCTTTGTTTTCTTGCAATAAACGCAACACTTTGCCCACTTCATCTTCTACACGTTGATAACCGGGTTTACCTAGTATCACATCTATTTTATTGGTGTCGTAAATCTTTTTTACAAAGCCTTTCAGTTTGTCGCCAATGCTTACTTTTTTAAACACTTCGCTATTGTGTAATAAGCCAATGTGTTGGTTATTAATAATCATTACATAGCCAAGGTCAGATTTACGGTACACCATTACATCTACCTCTTCCAACTCTTTTACGGTTAAAATATCGTTGCTGAAATTACTGTCTATACGCTCTGTTGCTGCAACACGATTGGTACGTTCATCAATGTATAATTTCACCAAATATTTACCACCTATTACCATATCGCTCAATTGGTGCGACCTCGCAATAAACACATCTTTCATTACGCCCCATTTTAAAAATGCACCGTAACTATTAATGGTAACTGCTTCAAGCAGGGCAATATCGCCTACTACTGCAAAAGGCTGCATAGTAGTAGCAATCATTCTGTCTTCATTATCGTGATACACAAACACATTGATGATATCGCCACGCTTAGCATTTTCAGGCACCCAACGTTTTGGCAGTAAAATGCCTTTATCGCCATCATCTAGATAAGCACCAATTTCTACTAGTCTATCAATTTTTAATAAATTATAGTTGCCTATTTGTATCATATCAGTCAGAATTACTTGTGTAAAGATAATTACAATCGAGAGCTGTACTAGAAATGGTTTCACACACAAAGACAGTAGTGCGTAACTAAGACAAAGTGTTAAAAGTTTTCAACCTAGCTAAAAAATTAAAACCTACGCTTTTGTTTAGCTGTACTTTTGATATAACACGAGAGATTATGAACAGAATGAACAGTTTTATTGCAATGGCAGCCATTGCAATATTGGCTAGCTGCAATAGCAAGCCATCAGCTACCAACAGCGGTAAAGACAGTGCAGCAGCAACAGTAGCAGCAAAACCACAACCAGGTAGTATTATTAAATTAGATAGTAGCAAGCGCTACATTTATCTTACTTGGGATGATTCACCTCAACCGCCAGGCACAACAGTAAGCAAAGCCGTGTTTAGAAAAGAAGGTGTAAAAGCAACTTTTTTTGCCGTAGGCATGAACCAAGTAGGGCCATTTAAAAAGCGTATTATTGATTCATTGAGAAATGAGTACCCACAATTTTTAATAGCGAACCATAGTTTTTCTCATGCCAACATCAATGGTAGAGATAATTACAGCTTGTTTTATAAGCAAATAGATAATGCGGTGCAAGATTTCTTGAAAAATGAGAAAGAATTGAATGTAGGTGTAAAAATTATTCGCTTACCAGGCAATAATGCGTGGGTGGCAAATGGCAAAATTCAAGGCCCAAAATCTACACTATTTGTGTGCCAAAAATTAGACACACTGGGCTACAAAGTAATAGGTTGGGATATTGAATGGAACCAATTTAAAGGTGCACCAAAAGAAAGTGTAGCTGAAATGCTGAAAAAAGTAAACGAGAAATTTGAAAGCGGCTACACTTACGAGCAAAATGCCTTGGTAATTTTATCACACGACAGATTGTTTGGCAAGCCACAATATGCAGATTCATTAAGCAAGTTTATTGCAGAATTGAAAAAAGACCCAAGAAACGTTTTTGAAACGATTGATCATTATCCTAGTGTAATGAGCAAAAAATAATTGATTTAACCATTTATAATATTATTGACAGCCACTTCTGTAAAGAGGTGGCTTTTTTGTGTGGCAATGAATTTGGGAGTTTTAAAAATTTATCAATAACTTTCCTCCAAGATTGTTATTATTTGCCACCTAAACACAACTCTTATGGATAGAAGGTCATTTTTATCCCCCCATAAAATAACTACCAACACAACAGTTACGCCATTTGTGGCGCCACCACCTACTACGGGTTTAAACCCATATGCTGGCACGTTTGGTGAGGAAGAAATTATTCATCTGCTGAAACGTACGATGTTTGGCGCTGCGAAAGCCGATGTAGATTATTTTTTAGGTAAAACAGTATCACAAGTAGTAGATGCATTATTAAACCCTACAGCACCATTACCAACACCACCAGTAAAAGAATATAGTGATACCACTGCATTGACACAACCTGATACAAACATTGCTGCTGGCGCTACGTGGGTAAATGATTATAATATTGATGGTACCATACAAAGCCTTCGTAGAGCGAGTTTTAAGAAGTGGTGGATGGGCGTAATGATTAATCAAGACAGAAGCATCAGAGAAAAGATGACCTTGTTTCTTCACAATCATTTTGCAACAGAAACCGCAGATGTAGCCAATGGTAATTATTGCTACAAACACCACAATTTACTACGCACCAATGCCTTGGGTAATTTTAAAACATTAACCAAAGCAATAACTATCGATCCAGCCATGCTGGTGTATTTAAATGGGCAGTTAAACACAGCTACAGCACCTGATGAAAACTATGGCAGAGAATTATTAGAGCTATTTACTTGTGGCAAAGGGCCAGACTCACAATACACAGAAGCAGACGTAAAAGCAGCGGCTAAAGTATTAACAGGTTGGCGTAACAATGCAAGCTTAATCGATTCATACTTTACCTTATCAAGGCATGACATTACTAACAAGCAATTCTCAGCATTTTTCAACAACACAGTCATACAAGGTAGAAATGTGGCTAATGGTGGCGACCTTGAAATAGATGCGCTACTGAATATGATTTTTAGCACACAAGAAGTAGCCAAATACATTTGCCGTAGGCTATACCGATGGTTTGTGTACTACGATATTGATGCAAGTGTAGAAACCAATATCATTATACCACTAGCTGATATTTTTAGAAACAATAATTACGAATTAAAGCCTGTATTAAGTGCGCTACTTAAAAGCGAACACTTCTTTGACACCTTATCTAAAGGCTGCCAAATAAAGAGCCCTGTTGATTTAGTAGTAGGTGCTTGTAGAGAATTTAATGTGGCGTTTCAACCAAGTAGTGATTATGTTACTAACTATGGCTTCTACAATTATTTAGTAAGTTGGTGTACCAATATGCAACAAAACCCAGGCGACCCACCTGATGTAAGCGGCTGGAAAGCTTACTACCAAGCACCACAGTTTTATGAGATATGGATTAATGCAGACACCTTGCCAAAACGTAACCAATTTACTGATACGATGGTGGTAAGTGGCTATACTTACAACAGTAAAAAAATACTGATTGACGGTATTGAATTTGCGAGGCTATTACCAAATCCATCTAACCCAAATGCACTGATAGATGATAGCTTGAAATACTTGTACCGTATCAGTCTATCGGCTAGTTTAAAGGCGCAGATAAAGAAAGATATTTTACTAAGTGGGCAAATAACAGACAGCTATTGGACAGATGCTTGGAATCTTTTTATATCAACACCAACCAATACTGCTAACACCACAACGGTTAAAAACAAGCTGCGTGACTTGTACAAATATTTAATGAATTTATCCGAATACCAATTAGCCTAGACCACTTAAAATACTTACCATGAAAAGAAGTGAGTTCTTAAAAAAAACACTGCTATCTAGCACCATTATACCATCATTCATTAATGGCTTTTCTGTAAAAGCATTGGGTGCTAATTCACCTTTAATGCAAGCCTTAAGCCTACCAACTACCGAGACAGACCATGTGCTAGTAATAGTGCAATTACAAGGTGGTAACGATGGCTTAAACATGGTAATTCCATTGGAATATTTTAGTGGCTATGCCAATGCAAGAAGCAATATTTTTATTCCAGAAGACAAAGTATTAAAGCTTACTAATACAAATAAGGTTGGCTTAAACCCAGCAATGACGGGGCTTCAAAGCCTGTACAACGATGGCAAATTAAAAATCATAAACTCTGTAGGCTACCCACAACCAAGCTTCTCTCATTTTAGGGCTACCGATATTTGGATGAGCGCTAGCGATAGCAACAATGTATTAAATACTGGCTGGGCTGGCAGATATTTAAACTACGAGTATCCTAACTTTCCTAATGGTTATCCCAATAGTTCTATGAGCGACCCATTGGCGATACAAATTGGTTCTGTTACTTCCTTAACCTTACAAGGGCCATCGGTAAGTATGGGCATGAGTATTAGTAATCCTACTAGTTTTTATAGTTTGGTAAATAGCATACTAGACCCTGCACCTGCTACACCTGCTGGTAAAGAGCTAACATTTATTAGGCAAATGTCTCAGCAAACACAAGCTTATGCCAGTGTGGTTAAAAACGCTGCTACAGCCGTTACCAAACAAGTGACTTATCCTAGCAATGCCTTAGCAGACCAATTAAAAATTGTAGCAAGGCTGATAAAGGGCGGCTTGAAAACAAGGGTGTACATGGTAAACTATGGCAGCTTTGATACACATGCCAATCAGGTAAATGCTTTAGATAAAACGACAGGTACACATGCTAACCTATTAAAAAATGTAAGTGATGCCATTAAAGCCTTTCAAGATGATTTGCAATTTTTAGATATCGAAGATAGAGTTGTTGGTATGACTTTCTCAGAATTTGGCAGACGCATGAAAAGCAATGCTAGTGGTGGTACTGACCATGGCGCGGCTGCCCCTTGCTTTGTATTTGGTAAAAATGTACTTGGTGGTGTACTTGGCGATACACCAAATATACCTATGAATGTAACCGTTGCTGACAACTTGCCTTTTCAGTATGATTTTAGAAGTATTTATGGTACGCTGTTATCAAACTGGTTGTGTGTAAATGACAACGACCTCAACCAAATACTACTTAAAAACTTTCAGCAATTGCCTATTGTAAATGCAGCAGTTTGTAATAAGGTTAACCCTAATATTAGTGGCTTTGATTTAATTACCAATTACCCCAATCCTTTCACTAGTAGCACTACCATTGCCTACACAACTGCTGGTGGTCATACATTAATACAAATAATAGATACCACAGGCAGAGTAATTGTGAACTTACTAGATAGAGAAATGCCAAGTGCAGGTACTTACACTGTAACATTTAATAGTGGTTCTTTGCCAATAGGTGTTTACTATGCAAGGCTTCAAAATATGGCTGTACAACAAGTGAGAACCATGCTAAAAGTAAGATAGATATACAATAATTGCTTTAAACACAACAGCCACTTATGTACATAAGTGGCTGTTGTGTTTTGTATTACTCAATCATTAGTATTGGTCAATTTCTGAGTACCTTTTAAAAGCTATATTTTTTGAGGCACGGTAGTTGCCTACATATAGGCATGTTACGCTACACCATCCAATATACCGCTACATCAAGCTATCATATACCATAATTTAAAAACTAGCTTACCACATCATTTGCAACTAATAATACCTAAGTGTTATTGCACTCTTGTGCATGTACTATTAATATAAAAGTGGCTTATCTGCGAATAATGTAACAAATACACACAATTGCGTAACACATACACTTCAAGCACAAAATAGTTTTGCCATTCAACACGTGAGACACCATCAATAGCACCAATAATACTATCGGTTGCTCTCTTCGCTTTTATCCAAAAGATCCTTTTGGTTTCACATTTTAACATTTACATCATGAAAAGAAACGCTTACACAAATGCTCAAAAAAGTCATATTGCCTTAAACGGCTTATGCAGGTTATTGTATAATAAATGGCTGTTTACTAGCCTACTTGTAATAGCATTTATAGGTGGCTGTAAAAAAATAGATGAGCAAGCAGGCACTACAGGTGTTTGTCCAATTATTATTTCAACAAGCCCAGTAAGCAATGCTACGGCTGTAAGTTTAAGCACTACAGTAAGTGCCACATTTAATGAGGCCATTAACCCGGCATCTTTAAATGCAGTAACATTTACACTGCGCCAAGGCACAATACCTATAGCTGCTGTAATGGCTTACAACGGCGTAACAGCTACATTAACACCAACCAATAAATTAGCCCCAAACACACAGTACACGGCTACAGTAACGATGGGTGTTAAAGACATGGCTGGTAATTCACCAATAGCAGATTATGTTTGGAACTTTACTACTGGTCCAGACCCTGCACCTACTGTTACTTCTACCGATCCTTTGAATCTTGCTACAGCAGTGGCTTTCAACAAAAAAGTATCATTTAGTTTTAGTAAAGTGATGGATTCAACATCTGTTGTTACAAACTTTACATTAATAAATACAACGCTTGGCGGTACACTTGTAGCTGGCACAATTGTGTACACAGGTACTACAGGCGTATTTACACCTACGGCAAGTTTATTGCCCAATACAACTTATACCGCTACTATTACAAATGGTGCTAAAGATCCTACTGGTATAAGACTAGCCAATAACTATATATGGAGCTTTACAACTGGTGCATTACCAGCCATTATTTCACCTACGGTTATTGCTACCGACCCTTCAAATTCTGCTACAGGTGTGGCTTTCAACAAAAAAGTATCGGTAACTTTTAGTACTGCTATGGATGCAACTACTATTACAGCTACTACTTTTAAACTAGCTAATACAACGGCTGGCGGCACGGCTGTTTCAGGCGTTGTTACATATGCGGGTGCGATTGCTGTATTTACACCATCGGTTAATTTGTTACCAAATACTACTTATACAGGTACAGTTACTACAGGTGCTAAAGACCTTGCAGGTAATCCGTTGTTAAGCAATTATACTTGGAGCTTTACCACAGGTGCATTACCAGATATTATATCGCCAATGGTAATTAGCACTGACCCTACAAACTTTGCAACAGGTGTTGCTTTAAATAAAACAGTGGCTGCCAACTTTAATAAAGTAATGGACGCAACGACTATTACCTCAGCAACATTTACACTTGCAAATACGACGCTTGGTGGTACACTAGTGGTAGGTACAGTTTCTTACAGTGGTACAACAGCTATGTTTAATCCAATAGTTAATTTATTACCTAGTACCACTTACACAGCAACCATTACTATGGGAGCAAAAGATTTAGCAGGTAACTCGGTAGTTAGTAATTATACATGGAGCTTTACTACAGGTGTAGCAGTAGATGCCATTGCACCAACTGTAATTTTAACTGACCCTACAAACCTTGCTACCAATGTGGCTCTAAATAAACAAATAACTGCAACGTTTAGCGAAGCAATGGATCCTGCAACTATTAATACCAATACATTTACTTTAAAGCAAGGTGCTAATAGTATTACTGGTTTAGTAACTTATACAGGTAATACAGCAATGTTATCGCCAACGTTTAATTTACTACCAAATACCACTTACACCGCTACAATTACCAATAGTGCTAAAGACTTGGCAGGTAATAATTTGGTAAGTAATTATATATGGACGTTTACAACAGTAGCATCTGACATCATACCACCAACAGTATTATCTATAGATCCTTTAAATAATACAACGGGTGTAGCAGTAGATAAAAAAGTAACTGCAACATTTAGCGAAGTAATGGATCCATTAACCATTAACGCACTAACATTTACCTTAAAAAATGGTGCAACACCAGTAACAGGCGTTGTAACCTATGCAGGTACTACAGCAACATTTACGCCTTCGGCAAATTTATTAGCCACAACATTGTACACAGCCACTATTACTACAGGTGCTAAAGATGTTGCAGGCAATGCCTTGGCAAGTAATTATGTATGGCAGTTTACAACAGCACCACAAGCTTTACCGCCACCATCTATTGGTTCAATGTCAATATTTGGTGCTTTTGGTGGTAATGCTGGCGTAACCAACCAAGGTATTTTTACCGTGATTAATGGTAGCATTGGTAGCACTGCTGCTTCTACTTTAATTACTGGTTTTCACGATGGTACTACAGGTGATGTGTACACTGAAACACCTTTAAACAAAGGGCTTATAACAGGTAGAATTTACACTGCACCACCTACACCTGGCAACGCAACATCTGCCGCTATTGCAACACAGGCTTTAGCCGATGCAACCGTTGCTTACAACAGTATTTCACCAGCTTCTAAACCTGGTGGTATTGATCCTGGTGCTGGCGAATTAGGTGGTTTAACCTTACAGCCTGGCGTTTATAAAGCTGCTGGAGGCACATTTAATATTACCAATGGCCCATTAGTATTAGATGCTAAAGGCGATGCAAATGCAGTTTGGATATTTCAAACAGCGGCAGGCTTAACCGTAGGTACAGCTGGCCCAGCAGGTGCTAAAAGTGTATTATTAATTAATGGTGGTCAAGCTAAAAACGTGTTTTGGTACGTAGGTAGCGCCGCAGTGATTAATGGTGCTGGTGGCGGTGTAATGACTGGTACTATCATCGCCAATTCTGGTGTTACTTTTTCTACCCCTGGCAATGTTGTGTTAACCACATTAAACGGCAGAGCAATATCACTTGTATCATCTGTTACAATGGTAAATACTGTTGTTAACGTACAATAACCCCCTTATATAGTCATCCCGATCTATTGGTCGGGATGATTTTTACAAACTCTTTCATTTTTTAAAAAGAATTTCATGAAACATATTCATACATCAACACAAAAAACAACATTGGCAATGGTGATGCTATTGCTAGTAGGCATTACTTCCAATGCACAAACCATTAAAAGAATACAACCAACATGGTGGTTTGGAGAATCTGGTGCAGCCAACTTTAATAACTATCGTGGTACTACACAAATGCTCAATCAAAACCTTACTGTACCTACTGCTTTTCATAAAGGTAGCAGCGTAAAACCTTACGGTTCTTTATTGGTAGAATACAGACCAGGCAAGGTTTTAGGCGGTATGCTTAACGTAGCTTTTGATAATCGTGGTGGCACTTTTGATGCAGTAGTTGCACCTTGTAATTGCCCCGCCAATTTATCTACCAAACTTAGCTATGTAACCTTTGAACCTAGTTTGCGCATTGCACCATTTTCAAATGCTTTTTATGTGTTTGCTGGACCAACCATTGCCATCAATCTATCTAAAGAATTTACCTACATGCAAGAAAAGCAAACAGATGTTCGTGCAGATTTTAGCGATGTTCGTAAAACAGTGTTAGGCGCACAAGCAGGCTTAGGTGTTGATATTCCTTTATCTGCAAAAGCTAGCCCTACACAAATGACGTTGTCACCTTTTGCATCTTTTCAAACAGATTTATTTGACCAACCACGTACTGTAGAAACTTGGGCAGTTAATACCATTAGAGCAGGTGTGGCTTTAAAATTTGGCAGTAAAAAAGTAGCGGCCTTAGCAGCATTGCCAGGTACATCTAAAACAGATACTATTACCAATACTGTTACCAACACAGTAACACTTAATAACAATCCTATACAGTTTTCTGTTCGTGCACCAAAAGTGGTGCCTTTAAACCGTCAGGTAAAAGAAAACTTCCCTTTGCGTAATTCTGTGTTTTTCGATATGGGTTCAAGCAAAATTCCTAATCGTTATATGCAATTATCTCCTTCACAAGCAACCACTTTTAAAGAAGCTAATTTGCAAAATGCACAGCCAGACAATTTAAACAATGGTCGTTCTGCAAGGCAGTTAGCTGTGTACCACAATATTTTAAATATTGTTGGTGATCGTCTACGTAACAATCCATCTAGCGCTATTACACTAGTTGGTTCTAGTGATAACAAGCCTACAGAAGGCAAGTTGATGACTGAAAATATCAAGGAATATTTAGTATCTAATTTTGGTATTAATAGTGCGAGAATTACGACTGAAGGTAGAGACAAACCAATGATTCCATCTGAGCAACCCGGTGCTACCAAAGATTTAGCGTTGTTGCGTGAAGGTGATAGACGTGTAGATATTATTAGCAATTCACCTGAATTATTATTGCAAGTAGGTGGTGTTAATTCTAGTTTTTTAAAGCCCGTGCAAATAAGTGCAGTTCAGCAAGACCCATTAGATAGCCACGTGATTTTAAATGCTGATGGTGCTGCTGACCAACTAAAAGTATGGAGCGTTAATGTAACAGATGAGCAAGGCAATATGCAACACTATGGCCCTTATACAGAAGACCAAGCATCTATACCCGGTAAAACAATTTTAGGCAATAACCAACAAGGTAACTACAAGGTAGTAATGACTGGCGAAACTAAAACTGGTCAAATTATTACCAAAGAAAGCTCTGTGAGTTTAATGAAAATGGATGATGCAAAACAAGAAGGTTTACGTTATAGTATTCTGTTCGATTTTGATAAATCAAAAACCATTGCTAGCTACGCTAAGTTTTTAACTGAAGTAGTTACACCGTTAATTCCTGAAAATAGCACGGTGATTATTCACGGCCATACAGATATTATAGGCGATGAAAAATACAACCATACCTTATCTCACAATAGAGCCATGGAAGCACAACAAATTTTAGAAAAAGCCTTGGCTGCTGCTAGCAAAAAAGGTGTAAAATTTGAAGTGTTAGGTTATGGTGAAGATCCAAGCATGTCACCGTTTGATAATAATTTACCAGAAGAACGTTTTTATAACAGAACTGTTATTATCGATATTATTCCAGGCAAGTAAATTATTACCCCAATAAAACCTATGCCTGAGGCAGTTGTACTTGTTGCAATTGTTTCAGGCATTTTTGTGTGCAATACAGGGCAAACGCATCTAAATTTCTTTAAAGAGTATATTTTCTAAGAACTTATCATTTAATATACACATCATCCTTTTGTTTTTGATACTAGCTTTTGTTGTTTTATCATTCTTGATTAAGTTGATAGCGAC
>NZ_JBQWIE010000120.1:0-323 GCF_056745525.1 Parasediminibacterium sp. HNIBRBA5674
AAAGGTACGATACTCTCGATAATACATCAGTAACATGAGCAGCTGGTCTTCTATCGACAATTTAGATGGTCTACCACGTTTTGAATCCTTACACTGAGCTTGCTTATAGTTGATAACGAACAATGTCATCTCTATAAATGTCGTTGGCTTTACACCTGTAAGGCGCTTGAACATCTCTGCAGAACAATCTTTTACATCTTTATATAGCATAACTATATTAACGTGAGTTCGGTTTAAGAAACAGCAAAAAAGGTGTTGAAATTGTCTATTAATTGTACCACCAATTGCTAAACAACCAATCACCTTTTATGCTTAAGGATAAA
>NZ_JBQWIE010000121.1:0-321 GCF_056745525.1 Parasediminibacterium sp. HNIBRBA5674
AAAGGATGATGTGTATATTAAACGATAAGTTCTTAGAAAATATACTCTTTAAAGAAATTTAGATGCGTTTGCCCTGCCAAAAAGCCTTCACTCAACATCCAAATGGAAGATTCTAAACAACTTTGCTTAGCACCTTAAACCGAACTCACGTTATATTAACGAACAAAAAAGAAAAATATTGACTAGAATATTTATGTTAGAGCTCTATTATATCATAAGTGGTGGATTTTTGTTTTGTTGGTGTGTTAGGCGTTAGGTGATTTCGTGGGGAGTTGCTGTGGTTGAGGTATGTACATAAAAAAACCTCTAACAATTTGGTTT
>NZ_JBQWIE010000122.1:0-315 GCF_056745525.1 Parasediminibacterium sp. HNIBRBA5674
CATACAAAATTTTTACCCTCCCATTTCCAGTCAGACACTATTGTACCATAAACAGAATTGTAATCGCCTTTAGCAAACTGTAATTGATTGATAAGCATTGGTTCTAAGATAATTTTTTTAAAGCCTGGAGCATCCATATCTGGCTTAATACCTGCTATACCATTAAAAAACCAAGCATCAAAACCGGCCTGCATGGGGTGGCTATGAGATCTTCCATTCATGATACCGGGTTTTTCATTTACAAAACGTGTGCTAACGGGCAATACTTCCCAAAGTGTGGTAGCATCGTATTTCTTCCACATTAATTCAAAGCTA
>NZ_JBQWIE010000123.1:0-311 GCF_056745525.1 Parasediminibacterium sp. HNIBRBA5674
ATAATTAGTAGCACCTACACCACCTCTAAAGCTTAAACTTGTTTCTTGCCTAAGGCTATTTCTTGTTAATTCTTTTAGCCAATTGGTACTAGGTCTTTTGGCAAAACCTTCTACATCAAAAAGCACTGGTACGTTGTTGCGAATATTTTGCTCATTTTTAATAGCGGCGTACTGTTGCGAGTTCATCATTTGGTAGGGACTAGATATTACACCTAAAGTAGTTTTATTAGTCACTTCAATCGTTGATTCGCCTGCTTTACCTTTTTTGGTAGTAATTAAAACAACACCATTTGCAGCCCTAGAACCATAAA
>NZ_JBQWIE010000124.1:0-241 GCF_056745525.1 Parasediminibacterium sp. HNIBRBA5674
TGGAATAAAATCTGACATGGTAATGGTTGTTTATAGTGTTATGATGATTGATTATGAGATGGCTGTAACCGCTTGCCAATTGGTTGCGGCTTAGCCCTGGTGCGGCCGTACCTAGTGCGGCTGCTTGCGCCCTAGCCCTAGCGGTTGTAAGGTTAGGGCTGGTAGATTGCGGCTTAGGTCTGGCGGTTTCGTACTTAGGTGCGGTGCTACTAGGGCTTGGTAGCATGGCATAGTACCAAAG
>NZ_JBQWIE010000125.1:0-222 GCF_056745525.1 Parasediminibacterium sp. HNIBRBA5674
CGGGCAGATGTTTCGTTCCTCAACATGACATTGGAGAAACAGACGGCTGTATTGCAGATTGCTTCATTCTTCGCAATGACGGGCAGATGTTTCGTTCCTCAACATGACATTGGAGAAACAGACGGCTGTATTGCAGATTGCTTCATTCTTCGCAATGACGGGCAGATGTTTCGTTCCTCAACATGACATTGGAGAAGCAGACGGCTGTATTGCAGATTGCTT
>NZ_JBQWIE010000126.1:0-208 GCF_056745525.1 Parasediminibacterium sp. HNIBRBA5674
GCTTGTGTTCGTGTCTACAAAAAAGAATTAGGCACTGATAAAAATGCAATTATCCGATTCGATTCTACCATTGTTGCCTTATCAACCAAGCTATTAAATGTCGGTTATCAGTTAAAAGGTGGAGATGCAGATAATTATCGTCAACTGAAGTTTACCGTTGGCTATGCCGATATTCCAGAGATAGTTCATTTTTATACAGACCAAACAC
>NZ_JBQWIE010000012.1:0-109390 GCF_056745525.1 Parasediminibacterium sp. HNIBRBA5674
GGCTTCCTCCTGAAAATAGCATTATTCCTGTTTGCTTTACAGCTAAAGAAAATTAACTAGCAACTTGAGTTAATTAAGAAAACTTTACGTTCAATTGCCAATAAAACAAAAAATTCGTTGAACTATCAACGAATTTTTTGTTTTATATTTGTTACATGACTATTGTTACAATTAAAAAAGTAAGTAGGCGAACAACTCTTTCGAGAAACGTTGTAGCTAAGGTAATGGCTAGAGCCGTTGCTATTCATGGTAAGCCAAAGTCAGCCGTAGTTAGAGTTAAGAATATATCTTTAGCTAATCCTAAAAAGCAAACAGTTTAATCTGTGTTTTAAGATTTTCATGACGGTACACGAATCCTACAACGATAATATTTTCATTAATTGTCCTTTTGATAACGACTATAAGTCGTTTTTTGACGGCATTGTTTTCACAATCATTCGTTGTGGATTTATTCCTAGATGTGCCTTTGAGCATGATGATGCCTCAGTAAATAGAATAGATAAGTTGTACAAATTAATTGAAGAATGCAAATATGGTATTCATGATATTTCTCATGTAGCCTTAGATGTAGATAGTGGTTATCCACGCTTTAATATGCCTTTTGAATTGGGGTTATTTCTAGGTGCAAAACGCTTCGGAAATAATGAACAAAAGCGTAAAAACATTTTGATTTTCGAGAATAAAAAATTTTCTTCAAAAATATACTTGTCAGATTTAAATGGTATTGATCCTAAATCTCACAACAACAATATCAATAAACTAATAGACCAAATAAGAAATTGGTTAGTCTTATCAGGTAGAAAGTTACCAGGGCCGCTAGTGATTCAAAAAGAGTTTGCTGTTTTTACTGAAAAAATTTTACCAGAAATCGCAAAACTAGAAGGACTGCAACTAGATAATCTAGCATTTAAAGACTACTGTCTTTTTGTAGAAGAATGGCTGTCTTCACATAATCAATAGTACGCCCATGAAGATAATAGCAATGATACCTGCACGTTATGGTGCTACACGTTTTCCTGCAAAATTGATGCAGCCATTAGGCAACAAAACGGTGATACGTCATACACACGATAACACGTTTGCTACAGGCTTATTTGATGATGTAATTGTAGTAACAGATAGCGAAGTGATTTACGATGAAATTGTAAACAATGGCGGCAAAGCAGTAATGAGTAAAGCGCAGCACGAAAGTGGTAGCGACAGAATAGCCGAAGCTGCTAAGTTTATGGATGTAGATGTAATTGTAAATGTGCAAGGCGATGAACCTTTTGTAAAAAAAGAACCGCTGGAAAAATTGTTGCAAGTATTTGAAGACGATGCTGAAGGTAAGGTGCAAGTAGCTTCGCTAATGCAGGTGTTAAAAGATGAACAGCTTATTGCAGACCCAAATTATGTAAAAGTAGCGGTGGACAAAAACATGAACGCCATGATGTTTAGTCGCTCTGTAATTCCTTATCAGCGAGATAAAAATGTAACGCCTACTTACTATGAACATATAGGTGTGTATGCTTTTAGAAAAGATGCCTTGCTCACCTTTACTCAATGGGATATTACACCTATGGAAGCAGCAGAAAAAATAGAATGCTTGCGCTATTTAGAAAATGGCGTAACATTAAAAATGGTGGTTACAGATTATATGGGTGTAGAAATAGATACCCCTGAAGACTTAGAAAAAGCAGCTAAACTATTGTAAAAGAATTTATCAATTTACTGAGCCAATTTTTGCTATTCGAGTAATTGCTAAAAAATGGTTCAATTATTAAAATTCGTGTAATTCGTGTAATTGCTTCAAATTCGTGTAATAATTAAAGGATATGCAGTTTAGAAATTTTAAGATGGTAAGCTACGTGGTGTACGGTAGAGGTAGCTTTAATCAGTTAGACGAGATATTAACGCCGCAGCGCAAGGCCGATGCGCCAATAATTTTTTTTGTTGACCATTTTTTTGAAGGCAAGGCTTTACCCAATCGCATACCATTGCGTGGTAAGGATAAAATAATATTTGTTGATGTTACCTACGAACCTAAAACCACACAGGTTGATGCATTAGCACAACAGCTAAAAGCTGAGTTTGGTACCGTAAGTGGTATCATTGGCATTGGTGGCGGTAGTACCATGGATTTAGCAAAAGCGGTAAGCTTAATGATGACCAATCCTGGTTCTAGTGCCGATTACCAAGGTTGGGATTTGGTGAAATTTCCTGGTGTGTACAAAGCCGGTATTCCTACATTAAGTGGTACTGGTGCAGAAGTGTCTAGAACTACGGTACTTACAGGCCCTACACGTAAGCTTGGTATGAACAGCGATTTTACGCCATTCGATCAAATTGTACTTGACCCAGAATTAACCAAAGATGCCCCAGCCAATCAGCGTTTTTACACTGGCATGGATTGCTATATTCACTGTATAGAAAGCCTTGAGGGTAATTTTATTAATGAGTTTAGTAAAAGCTATGGCGAGAAAGCATTGCAGCTTTGCCAAGATATTTTCTTAGGTAACCAAACGTGGACAGACGAGCACGACGATAAATTAATGATGGCATCTTATGCAGGCGGTATGAGCATTGCTTATTCGCAAGTAGGTGTGGCGCATGCAGTAAGCTATGGCCTAAGCTATTTATTAGGCACCAAGCATGGTATTGGTAACTGTATTGTTATGAACCACATTGAAGAGTTTTATCCAAAAGGTGTAGCTGAGTTTAAGCAAATGGTAGCTGATAACGATATTTTCATTCCTGAAGGTATTTGTAAGGGCTTGTCCGACGAACAGTTTGATGCCATGATAAACGTAAGCCTAGGCATGAAACCACTATGGGAAAACGCACTTGGCAAAAACTGGGAGCAAATAATGACCCGTGAAAAGCTAAGAGCATTGTACGAAAAATTATAAATCTTCAATAATAGTAACGCCGCATTTGCGGCGTTTTTTATTAGTTGTTGAACACAAGCAGTAGTTTAAATCTCAGCATTTGTCCCGCTTTGCACTGCAAGCCTGTGCTGACACACGGAAGCATCCGCACTTACAGGGCTTTCCGTTGCAATCGGGTGTAGATTAGCAACAGTAGATACTTTTATCAGCAAAAAGAGCGAACACAAAAACTTAGCAAAAAAATACTAAAATAATTAGTGTTGATAACTAAATTCTATTACTTTTGTTCCATTATTACATTTGATAGATAAAATTTACGACCAATGAGCAATGTAGAAAAGCTGAAAGCCTTGAAGCTTACAATGGATAAAATAGACAAAGACTATGGTAAGGGCAGTGTGATGATGATGAACGAGAAAAGCAGAGAACCAATGGAAGTAGTTTCTACAGGTTCTATTGGCTTAGATGCTGCGTTAGGTGTAGGTGGTATTCCTAGAGGTAGAATAGTTGAAATTTATGGTCCAGAAAGTAGTGGTAAAACTACCTTGGCTACACATATTATTGCTGAGGCACAAAAGCTTGGTGGTATGTGTGCTATTATAGATGCTGAGCATGCTTTTGATAGTGCTTATGCACAAAAACTAGGTGTAGACGTAGACAATCTTTTAATATCTCAACCAGATTATGGTGAGCAAGCATTAGAAATCGCCGACCGTTTAATATTATCTGGTGCTTTAGATGTAGTAGTTATTGACTCTGTAGCAGCTTTAGTACCTAAAAGCGAACTTGAAGGTGAAATGGGCGATAGTAAAATGGGCTTACATGCTCGTTTAATGAGCCAAGCTTTGCGTAAGTTGACAGCTACTATTAATAAAACCAATACCATTTGCATTTTCATTAACCAGTTGCGTGAAAAAATTGGTGTTATGTTTGGTAACCCAGAAACGACAACCGGTGGTAACGCTTTAAAATTCTATGCGTCAGTTCGTTTAGATATTAGACGTTCAGCACAAATTAAAGATGGTGACGAGGCAATAGGTAACCACGTAAAAGTAAAAGTGGTAAAAAACAAAGTGGCGCCACCATTTAGAGCTACTGAGTTTGATATCATTTTTGGTGAAGGTATTAGCAAAGTAGGTGAGATTATTGATATGGGTGTAGAACTTGGCATTGTTAATAAAAGTGGTAGCTGGTTTAGCTACGAAGGCAATAAATTGGGCCAAGGTCGTGATTCTGTAAAAGGGTTAATGAGAGATAATCCTGAATTAGCTAACGAAATTGAAGCAAAAATTAGAGCAAAAATTGCTGAAAATGTAGGCGGTGGTATTGTAATAAAAGAAGAAGAATAAATAAATTCGGTATACGGATTAGTAAGTAGAACAGCCATCTCTTGTAAAAGAGGTGGCTTGTTTTTTATGGTAATGCAACTAACGCTGTTTGTTAAATTTAGCCGTCTATTTCTTTTTAAAAGCTAAAACATGCAGGATTGTTATATTTGGCAACTTGAAAAGCGCGATACATATTTTGTAATTAATATAATAATGACCCCTGTGGGTCTTGGGTATGAAACAATTTATATCAGTTAAAGATGTTGACAACATCAACAGTATTGTAGAAAAGGCATTGGCATACAAAGCCAATCCATTGATAGATAAAGCATTAGGTGCAGATAAACGTATAGGCTTACTGTTTTTAAATCCAAGTTTACGTACAAGATTAAGTACACAAGTGGCAGCCAAAAACCTTGGCATGGAAGCAATTGTCTTTAATGTAGATAAAGAAGGTTGGGCATTAGAATTTGAAGAAGGTGCCATCATGAGTGGTAACACCGTTGAGCACATAAAAGATGCTGCACCAATCATGGGTAAATACTTTGATATTCTTGCCATAAGAACTTTTCCTGGCTTACAAAACAGAGAAGACGATTACAGTGAAATGTACATTAGCCAGTTTATTAAATATGCAGGTGTACCAGTTGTAAGTTTAGAAAGTGCTACGCTGCATCCATTACAAAGTTTAACAGATGTAATTACTATACAAGAAGATTTAAATAATAAAGCCGCCTCTACCAATAAGAAACCTAAAGTTGTATTGACTTGGGCGCCACATGTAAAGGCTTTGCCACAATGTGTAGCCAATAGCTTTGCAGAATGGATGACTGCTTGGGGTGAAGTAGATTTTGTAATTGCACATCCTGAGGATTATGAACTAGCAGAGAAATTTACAGCAGGTGCAACCATTACACACAATCAAGATGAAGCATTAAAAGATGCAGACTATGTGTATGTAAAAAACTGGAGCACTTATAACGACTATGGTAAAGTGTATGAAAACGATCCTAAATGGATGATGACCAATGAAAAACTGGCACTTACGAATAACGCCAAAGTAATGCACTGCTTACCTGTAAGACGTAATGTAGAATTGAGTGACGAAATTTTGGACGGACCAAATAGTTTGGTTACACAAGAAGCAGGCAATAGAGTTTGGGCAGCCCAAGCAGTATTATCAGAAATATTGAAGCGTTTGTAATGGAGAAATTATATGTCATAAAGATTGGCGGAAATATTATTGACGATGATCAAAAATTAGCAGCTTTTCTAAAAGATTTTGCAGCTGTTAAAGGCTTGAAAGTCTTGGTTCATGGTGGTGGAAAGCTAGCTACTAAAATGGCGGCACAACTTGGTATAGAACAACAAATGGTTGATGGCAGAAGAATTACAGATGCTGAAACCTTGAAAATTGTAACCATGGTGTATGCTGGCTTGATTAATAAAAACATCGTAGCGCAATTGCAAGGCAATGGGTGTAATGCTTTAGGCTTGTGCGGTGCAGATGGTAATATTATACAATCTCACAAAAGAGGTTCTAACTCCCCTTTAGGGGTTGGGGGCATCGATTATGGTTTTGTAGGTGATGTAGATGCTGTAAATACAAGTTTGTTGCAGAGTTTATTAGCGCAGCAAATAGCTATTGTGTTGGCACCAATTACACATGATGCAAAAGGCCTTTTATTAAACACCAATGCAGATACCATTGCACAAGAAACAGCAAAAGCACTAAGCAGTGTTTACGATGTAGAGCTGATATACAGTTTTGAGAAAGCAGGTGTATTGCTTGATGTAAATGATGATGCTTCTGTTGTATCAACTTTAACGCCCACTTACTACCAAGAATTGAAAGAGCAGCAACTAATTTTTGAAGGCATGATACCAAAGCTTGACAATGCTTTTGCAGCTATTAATAGCGGTGTAAGCAAAGTAATAATTGGTAAAGCGGAACAATTACAAGAACTTATTAATGGCAGTAGTGGCACCGCTATTGTTAACGCATAAAAATATATTCATTACCTTCAAATACAACAATGACAAGTATTACAGCAGATGCAATTGATTTACTAAAACAGTTAATTGCAACGCCATCTTTTAGCAAAGAAGAAAACGATACAGCAGAAATCTTGTGTACTTTCTTTCAAAATCACGGTATTCCTTTTGCTCGTGTGGGCAATAATATTTATGCTAAAAACAAGCATTACGATGTAAACAAAGAAAGCATTTTGCTTAACTCGCACCACGATACTGTAAAGCCCAATAAAGGCTATACCATCGATCCATTTTTCCCACTAGAAAAAGATGGTAAAATATTTGGCCTTGGTAGTAACGATGCGGGCGGTTGTTTGGTAAGTTTAATAGCTACGTTCTTACATTTTTACCACGAAGAAAACTTGTTGTATAATGTAGTATTTGCAGCAAGTGCTGAGGAAGAAATTAGTGGTGTAAATGGTATTGAATTGGTATTACCATATTTAGGTAATATTAACTTTGGTATTGTAGGCGAACCCACCAAACTAGAAATGGCGGTAGCTGAACGTGGCTTGATGGTGATAGATTGTACTGCAGAAGGAAGAGCTGGTCATGCTGCACGTAAAGAAGGCGAAAGTGCTTTGTATAAAGCTGTTGATGATATTAACTGGATACGCAATTATAAATTTGAAAAAGTAAGCAGCCTTTTAGGTGAAAGTATGTTGACTGTAACTGTAATTGAAACAGAAAACAAACAACACAATGTTGTACCTGCACAATGCAAGTTTGTGATTGATGTGCGTGTAAACGAGCTATACACTTTTGATGAGATTTTGAGTGAATTGCAAAAGAATTTGAAGAGCAAGTTCAAACCACGTACTACAAGAATGAAATCAACATCTATAGCGTTGGACCATCCACTAGTAAAAGCGGGTATTGCTTTGGGTAAAGGTTATTACGGCTCACCTACAACTAGCGACAAAGCATTGATGCCTTTTGCTACGTTAAAAATGGGTCCTGGTGATAGTGCAAGAAGCCACACAGCAGACGAATACATTTATATAGCAGAAATTGAAGACGGTGTAGCAACGTATATTAAGCTGCTTGATCAAATAATTAGGTAGTTACTAGTTACATAGCAATATGAACGTACAAGTGTGCGACGCAACAACTGCTAAATAGTAGTACAAAAGCTGGTTACCCAAAAAGAAATTTTAAACATGAAACTCTGGCAAAAAGACATAGCCTCGTTACAAGAAGTAGAAACATTTACGGTAGGCAAAGACCGTGAAATGGACTTATTGCTAGCGCCATACGATGTGCTTGGAAATATTGCACACGCTGAAATGCTTGCTACTATTGGTTTGCTAACTATTGAAGAGAAAGATATTTTGGTAAAAGAACTGCAAAGCATTTTTCCAAGTACGCAAGATGCAAGTTTTAAAATACAAGAAGGCGTTGAAGATGTACATTCACAAATAGAGTTTCTGTTAACTGAAAAATTGGGTGAAGTAGGTAAAAAAATTCACTCTGCAAGAAGTAGAAATGACCAAGTTTTAGTGGATTTAAAACTGTTTTTGCGTAGCGAAATAGAAACATTAGTAAATACTATTGTTCCTTTTTTTGAATTGCTACAACAGCAAAGTGAAACCTTTAAAAACGATTTATTACCTGGCTATACGCATTTGCAACTGGCCATGCCATCATCATTTGGTTTGTGGTTTGGTGCTTATGCAGAAGGCTTGGTAGACGATCTGATAACGTTGCAATCTGCCTACAAAATAGTTAATAAAAATCCATTAGGTTCAGCGGCAGGTTATGGTTCTTCTTTCCCAATCAATAGAACATTAACGGCACAATTGTTAGGTTTTGAAAATCTGAATTACAATGTGGTGTACGCACAAATGGGTCGTGGAAAAGCCGAACGTATAACAGCGCAAGCATTGGCAAATGTGGCCGATACATTGGCAAGGTTAAGTATGGATATGTGTTTGTATTTAAACCAAAACTTTGACTTTGTGTCTTTTCCTGCTGAGCTTACAACTGGTAGCAGCATTATGCCGCATAAGAAAAACCCGGATGTATTTGAGTTAATTCGTAGCCATTGTAACCGCATAAAAGCATTGCCAAACGAAATAACCATGATGACTACGAATTTGCCAAGTGGTTATCACCGTGACTTACAATTGCTAAAAGAACATTTATTTCCTGCATTTAAAACCTTGAAAGATTGTATTGCAATGGCAACTTTAATGTTGAGCAATATCACTGTTAAGCAAAACATTGTAGCCGATGCGAAATATCAATACATTTTTAGCGTTGAAGAAGTAAATAAACTAGTGTTGCAAGGTGTACCATTTAGAGATGCTTATAAGCAAATTGGTCGTGGTATTGAGGCTGGAAAATTTGAATATTCAACCGAAGTAAATCATACGCATGAAGGTTCAATAGGTAATTTGTGTACCAAAGAAATTAAAGCCATGATGGACGAAACGCTTTGTACATTTGGTTTTGAGAAAGTGCATGAGGCCATTAACAAATTAGTCAATTATTAAAAAACACATACAACAATTACAATGAAAAAAGTTGCGATTATTTTTACATTAACAGCTGCTGTCATTACTGTAAATGCTCAAGTAAAAAAGCCTGCTGCAAAGCCTACCACCACAGCTAAGCCCGCTGCTGTAGTAAATCCATTAAAAAACAATACCGATAGTGCTAGCTATGCATTAGGTGCTCGTATTGCTCAGAACATTAAAGCACAAGGTTTTGATGGTATCAATCAATTGATATTTCAAAAGGCAATGAACGATGTGTTTAAAGGTAATAAACTAGTGATTGTAGAGGAAGGTTTAGATGCTTGCATAGGTACTTATCAGCAAAAAGCACAGTCTGCAAAATCTGCTGTAGCTAAGGCCGCTGGTAAAAAGTTTTTAGATGCTAATGGCAAACGTGCAGGTGTTGTTACATTACCTAGCGGTTTGCAATACGAAGTGGTAAAAGCTGGTACAGATACTACTAAACCTAAAATGGGTGATAAAGTAAAATGTCACTACCACGGTACTTTAATAGATGGTAAAGTGTTTGATAGCTCAGTAGATAGAGGCGAGCCAATTGTATTTCCTGTGGCTGGCGTAATTAAAGGCTGGACAGAAGCTTTACAATTAATGACCGTAGGTAGCAAATGGAAATTATACATCCCTTCAGAATTAGCTTATGGTGACCAACAAGCAGGCCCTGCAATTGCACCTGGTTCTACCTTAATTTTTGATGTTGAATTGATCAGCATCGAGAAATAATCTCTTTACAAAACGTATAGTAAGCCACTGTTCTTAAAGAATGGTGGCTTTTTTTGTTGACCAACTTTTGTACTACTATTTAGCGTCTGTTGTGTCACTCACTTGTACGTTCTGTTCTTTCTTCAGCTTTTAGCGTAGCGTATATTTTTAGCCCATTATCAACTTTACAAACAACCATACAAAAGGTGTAGCAAGTAGTAGAGAATCAAAACGATCTAAAAAACCACCATGACCAGGCATTATTTGGACACTATCTTTTACACCTGCCATTCGTTTGTTTAATTTCCTCAAATTTAGTGTTTAACATAGGGGTTGAATGTATTCGATTTGTGTTTTTAGTTAATATTAAAAAAGCAACTATAATAAACATTATTTTCTTTAAAGTAAATTTTGCCCAGACTATTATTTTACATATTTGCAGTACAATGTATAGATATTAAAATAATTAAATTGTATATAAGAGCGTAGTGATAAAATTTGAGCGAGAAATGTCTGTATTTAAATGCTTTTACCAAAACTAATTAAAATATATTTTATTTCAACTCAACCCATTCGCTTACATTATTATTAGTATCTACCGCAGCTACAAACAACCTATTATCGGCTGGCGCCATAGATTTTGTTCTGTCAAATGTGGTGCTTGTGGTGGTGGTTAAATATAGCAATGTGGCTAGGTTCATTTTTACATCTACCAATGTAGGTAATGCAAAAAATGCCAGCCCCTTAATGTTTTCGGTGCCTTTGTAGGCAATGTTAAACGTGGTTTTGTTTACAGCACTTACCAATGGTTTTGCAGGTGGTACACTATCTAACCAAGGCATGGGCGGTATAATGGCTGGTAATGCATAATAGTTTTGGCGCAAACTATCGTTCCAGCCGTTGGCATTGGTTTCAAAATTTTTACTGCTAAAATACACGCTACCTTGTGTGGTGCTGTATTGCCTTAGCGCTTGTATTTGTTTCGGTATTTCGTTTTTATCTTTCCAAGCAGCATTGGTATTTACCCTATAAATACCATGACCAATGTACAAATGCTTGCCATACGTATGTTCGTTCCACCAAGCTAGTAAGGTATCGTAGTCGCACAGTTTATGTCCTCTTTCCCAATACAATTGTGGTACTACATAATCTATCCAGCCCTCTTTTAGCCACAATAAAATATCTGCGTAAAGGTCATCAAAATTCGTTTGGCCTGCTTTGGTATTACTGCCTATTGGGTCTTGGCTTTTATTGCGCCACACACCAAAGGGGCTAATGCCAAATTTTACATGCGGATTTGCATTACGAATGGTAAGGTACAATTGCTTGATAATGCTATCACAATTGCTTCTGCGCCAGTCTTCTTTATTCAACTTGCTACCACTTTGCTCGTAAGTTTTTTGGTCAGGAAATTCTTTGCCAGTAATGCGATATGGGTAAAAATAGTCGTCCATATGAATACCGTCAAGCTCGTAACGTGTAACCAAGTCTTTTACAATTGTGCTTACATGGTTTCTTACTTCTTGCAAGCCAGGATTAAAAAACTTGGTAGTGCCATAGGTTAAAAACCATTCAGGATGTATTTTGGTAATGTGTGATGGTGCAATAGATGATTTTGTGACATTAAACACCGCTCTGTAAGGGTTTAACCATGCATGAAATTCCATACCACGTTTATGCGTTTCGGTAATCATAAACGCAAGCGGATCGTAAAATGGTGTAGGTGGCAAACCTTGCTTACCCATTAAATATTCGCTCCAAGGTTCGTATTGCGATGGGTAAAAAGCATCGCCAGCGGGGCGAATTTGCATGAAAATAGCATTCATGCCATTGCGTTGGTGCATATCTAGCACATGAATAAATTCTGCTTTTTGATCATCAACAGATAAGCCTTTTTTACTTGGCCAATCAATATTTTCTACCGTAGCAATCCACACACCACGAAACTCAAAATTGGTTTGTGCTTGTGCGGTACTTGTAAATAAAATAATACCGATAACGAGTAAGAAAAAGGATTTATTCATGTGGCAAAGGTAGCCAAGTGGCCAACAGAAATAAGGCTTGTGGATGTTTTAAGTATGAGCGGCTGATAATCCACAGCAATGCAACACACACATTAAGTGTAATGAAATCGACATTGTAAAATATGTAAACGACCCTCTTTAAGTATGTACACCAAACGATGTTCGTCTGTAATTCTTCTGCTCCAGCAGCCCGCATAGTTACCTTTTAGTGGTTCGGGTTTTCCAATGCCTTTAAAAGGTGAGCGTAATGTGTCTTTTATTAGATCATTGATTCTAAATAAAACCTTTTTGTCTTGCTCTTGCCAGTATAGATAATCCTCCCATGCATTTGTTTGCCAAACTAGTTCCATAATTATTTATGTATTAGTTCGTTGACAACAAAATGTCCATTTTCCATTTCAGCAATAGCATCATCTAAACGTTTTCTATTTGCTACAGTTTTAGTGAGATGCAGTGTTTCTTGTATGGCATTGTATTCTTCTAACGCCATTACCACTACATTTTTTCCTTTACTTCTAGAAACAATTACAATTTCTGCATCATCTGTAACCTTATTAAGGCTTTTGGTGAGTGATTTTCTAAACTCGGTATAGTTTAATACTTCCATATTTTTTAATTAAGTACTTATTTAAGTACAAAATAAGTGTATTAAAAGATATTTTGAAGAAAAAATTATCCTCTTGCTTTATCTAGCAATTCGTTGAGTTGTTTGGCTTCAGCAGGTGTAAGATTTGAGATAATATTATCTAATTTATTAGCGCTAGCGTCTAATTCTGCTAATAATGCCAATCCTTTTTCAGTAATGGTTACATCTACCAAGCGCTTATCAAACTTGCAAGATTTTTTCTCAAGCAATCCTTTTTTAAGCAAACGTTCTACCAATCTGCTCGTGTCGCTCATTTTATCTAACATGCGCTCACGAATTTGTAACGTGCTTAATGGGCTTTCGCCACGTAAAATGCGTAAGATGTTATATTGTTGGGTGGTAATGTCAGCAGGTTCTAATAGGGTTTTAAATTGCTGTTGCAAAAAGTTGCAGGTATAAATGATATTAATGGTAGCTTTTTGGTACTCGTTTCTAAATTTATGCTGATTAATATCTTGTTCAAGGCCCATGCTGTAGAAATAATTTAGAGATTGGTGGATATATTACGCATCAAGGTTTACGATACTTGTTTCTCGAATGTTTTTTTTACATGATGAATAGTAGAAACAAAAATAGTTTGTGATGGCATTATTTTGTAAACAATTACAAATGGAAAAATGTCAACGCTTGCCTCTCTAAAGCCTTTTCTATATTTTTCACTATTTGCTTCTGGTAAGTGGCAAATGTCATCAAGTTTGTGTTTAACAGCTTCAATAAATCGTTCACCTAATCCTTGGCTTTTATTTTCGTACCATTCGTAGGCATTGGAAAAATCATATTGAACGAGTTTGTGAAATCGTACCGAATAACTCATTTTAACGCTTGCTTATGTTGATACTGTTGCCTTGCACCATTTACCAATTGCTCAAAACTAAGCGCATCAGTAGGGTTGGTTTCAAAGTCTGTTAATCGTTCTGCTAATTCTAACTCCAACATTTCTGTAGCAATGTCTTCTTCAACCAATGTATAAATGGCAGCTAATTTTTTTTCATCTGCAATGTCAATATAGTGATGCAATTTTTCTTTTAAATTATTATCCAACATACACAGTATTTTATCTTAAAGGTATAAAAAATTGGCCAATAAATTAATCTTCCCAAACCGTTAAACCCTCGCTGCAATTGCTACAAATATCAATGTTTTTGCGGCTTGTCATTAGTTCTCGTCTAAACTGCTTGTAATTATCGTTTTGCCAAATGGCTTTAAAACTTTGACCTTTTAAATTGCCCAATTGGTGCGTGGCGTCTTTATCAAAGCAGCAAGGCACCACCAAGCCATCCCAAGTAATTACATTGGCATGCCAAAGCTTCCAACATTGGTTTTGCAAGCCACTTTTGCTTACCACTTTGCCGTTTTTGTCTGTTTTGTAGCGGCTATATTTATCAATCGTTGGTATTAATTGGTTGGGGTCATTTTCAAAATCGTACACCTGAGCGGTTTTAAAACGCACCTGATCTACACCTATTTCTTTTGCCAATTGTTTTACTTCCTCTATTTGGTGTTCATTTGGCTTTACCACTAAAAATTGAAAAAATACAAAAGGGGTTTTGCTGTTGAGTTCTTTTTTCCATTTTACAATGTTTTTAGCACCTTCAAGTACCTTGTCTAACTTGCCACCCACACGGTACGATTGGTAAACATCCTGTGTGGTACCATCGATAGAAATAATCAGTCTATCAAGCCCACTTTCTACCGTTTTTTTAGCTTTTTCATCGGTTAAATAATGCGCATTGGTAGACGTTGCAGTGTAAATACCTTTATCGTGGGCGTACTTTACCATGTCTAAAAAATCAGGATTTAGGTACGGCTCACCTTGAAAATAGAAAGTTAAATAGAGCAATTCTTTGTAAATATCATCAATGGTTTCTCTAAAAAAGTCCTTTTGCAACATGCCTGTTGGGCGGCTAAATTCTCGCAAACCACTAGGGCATTCTGGGCAGCGCAAGTTGCAACTAGTTGTAGGTTCAAAAGAAATAGATACAGGAAAACCCCATTGAATAGGCTTTTTTAGCAGTTTACTTAGCTGATAGCTTGCCAATACCTTGTACAAATTCCATGCACGACGTACCGTGAATTTTGAGTAATAATTAAGCGTATCTGTTAAATTGAAATAAGCCATAGATGGCTGTAAAAATAAGCCGCTTGGTTGTAAGTTAGTAGCTAACTTTCGTTTATCGAAACCAAAATACGCGTAATACTGTTAATGCTGTAACGAGAGGTTTATATTTGCCGTCTTTATAAATAATAGCAAATGATAGGTTACAACAGATTTGTGTTAGATAATGGCTTGCGTGTATTGGTGCATGAAGATACAAGCACACCTATGGCAGTGGTAAATGTGATGTACGATGTAGGCGCAAAAGATGAAAACCCTAACAAAACAGGCTTTGCACATTTGTTTGAGCACCTAATGTTTGGCGGCAGCATTAACATAAAAGACTATGATGAACCCTTGCAACGTGCAGGCGGTGAAAACAATGCCTATACGACTAACGACTTGACGAACTATTATTGTAGCATGCCAAAGGAAAATATAGAAACGGCATTTTGGCTAGAAAGTGATAGAATGTTAAGCCTTGCTTTTAGTAAAAAAAGCTTAGAAGTACAGCGAAAAGTAGTTTGTGAAGAATTTAAAGAGCATTACATAAACAAGCCCTATGGTGACGTTTGGTTTAAAATGCGTGAATTAGCTTACAAAGTGCATCCTTATAAATGGATGACCATAGGTAAAGAACTAAGCCACGTAGAAAATGCAACAATAGACGATGTAAAAGACTTTTTCTTTAAGCATTACCGCCCTATAAATGCAATATTGGTAGTAGCAGGAAATGTAACCACAGAAGAAGTGAAACGCTTAGCCGATAAATGGTTTGGGCCAATACCAATGGGCGAAAAATACCAAAGAAACTTACCACAAGAACCCAAACAAACCGAAGCAAGATTTTTAGAACATTATGCCGAAGTGCCGTTAGATGCATTTGTAAAAACATGGCATATTGATTCTAGAATGAACAAAGGTTATTACGTGGCCGATTTAATAACTGAAGTACTTGGCGGTGGCGGTTCGTCTCGTTTATACCAAAAATTAGTAAAAGAACAACAATTATTTTCTAACCTAGATTGCTATCATTTTGGTAGCATAGAAGGTGGTTTGCTAGCCATAGAAGGTAAGCTTGTAAAAGGCGTAAAACTTGAAGATGCCAACAAAGCAGTAAACGAGGAAATAGACAAAATGAAAAGCACTTTGGTAGACGACAACGAGCTACAAAAAGTAAAAAACAAAACCGAAAGCGTTATTGCATTTGAAGATATGAGCGTAATGAGCCGTGCAACTAGCTTGGCTAATTACGAATTGCTTGGTGATGCTAACTTAATGAACACAGAACTAGATAAATACCAAGCTATTACTGTTCAAGATATTAAGGCTTACAGCCAAACTATTTTTGACGATAATAACAGCAATACATTGCACTATCACAGTAAAAATTAATGGATGATTAATAGAAAAATAGCCCCACAAATATTTGATGCAGTTGATTTTAACTTGCAGCTAAAGCCGTACACGAAATTTACATTGGATAATGGTGTAGAGGTGTATAGTATAGATGCTGGTGCACAAGAAGTGGTAATGGTAGAATGTGTTTTTTTTGCAGGTAACTGCTACGAAGACAAAAACATTGTAGCAGCCACTACCAACTTTATGCTTAAAAATGGTACTACCACTAAAAAAGCATTTGCTATAAACGAGCATTTTGATTTTTATGGTGCGTACTTAAACAGAAGTTGCCACAACGAAACGGCTACATTTACGCTGCATACCTTAAGCAAACATTTGCCTAATTTGTTACCAGAAATGGCTGAAATGTTGACCGAAAGTATTTTTCCAGAGGAAGAGCTAGCCATTTACAAGCAAAACCAAAAGCAACGCTTAGAAGTTAATTTAAAAAAGTGCGACTTTGTAGCTAATCGCTTGATAGATGAGTATGTATTTGGTTTTCATCATCCTTATGGTAGATACACTTCACCAGCAGATTATGATAGCATACAACGTGATGAGTTGGTAGCTTTTTACAAACAGTTTTATACGCATGGTAAATGCATCATGTTTGTTGCTGGTAAATTGCCAAGCGATATTGCTACACAGTTAAACAATGTGTTTGGCAAACTGCCATTTAACCAACAAAATATCGTTTTACCAAAGGTTGAAGCGATAGCTGCTGAGCAAAAGAAATACCACATTATTAACGATGAAAGTGGTGTGCAAGGAGCGATAAGAATGGCTCGTCCTTTTCCAAATCGTCACCACCCTGATTTTCCAAAAGTGCAGGTGCTGAACAATATTTTCGGTGGCTTTTTTGGCTCAAGATTAATGAGCAATATTCGTGAAGACAAAGGCTACACTTATGGTATTCACTCGTATTTGCAAAACTTGATACAGCAAACTGCTTGGATGATTAGTACAGAAGCAGGCCGTGATGTGTGTGCGGCTACATTAGAGGAAGTGTATAAAGAAATGGCTCGCCTGAGAGATGAAAAAATAGCCGATGAAGAAATAGACCTTGTGCGAAACTACATGATGGGTGGGCTTTTGGGTGCCTTAGATGGTCCTTTTCAAATTATTTCTCGCTGGAAAAGTTATATACTAAACGACCTTGATGATGCGTACTTTTATAACAGTATTAATACCATAAGAACCGTTACAGCTGACGAATTGCAAGCTCTAGCTAAGCAATACTTGCAGCCAGAAGATTTTTATGAGTTAGTAGTGATTTAAAAACGCAATGTTATGATTCGTTTCTTTCTTAAAACAATGGTTACAGCGGTGGCTGTATTAATTGCTTCTTATGTACTAGATAGTGTAAATGTAGATAGTACGTTAACAGCTATTTTGGTAGCCATTGTTTTAGGATTATTAAACAGTTTTATCAAGCCTATTTTGATTGTTTTAACCATACCAATAACCATAGTTACACTAGACTTATTTTTATTGGTAATTATTAATGTTTTAATTGTAAAATGGGCTTCTGAAATTGTGCCAAATTTTACGGTTGATGGTTGGTGGTCAGCATTGCTTTTTAGCATTATCGTATCGGTTGTAACATCAATTATTGATGGGCTTACAAAATCGCAATACGAAGATGAAACTAATAATTAAGGCACTACAATACCATCTACTTCATTATCCCAATTGGCTTTAAAATTAAACTTCTGTTTTAGCAAATACACCACTTCAGGCTGTAGCTTTTTACCATAATTACCGCTATCCCAAATACCATTTTTATTGGTGTCAAATAATATGCGAATCTCGTATTCACCTGGCTTGTAAAGCTTTCTATAGAACTCTTTGGTGGTAAGCACTACAGATTCGGTAACCTTATCGCTTTGCACAAATTGTAATATAGGATGTTTACCTAAATCTAACTGACCAAAACGCAATTTTACACTACCATATTCAGCTTCTTTTTTAGTAAAAAATCTTATGGTATCGCTTTTAGAGATGGTAACATTGTTGCTGTCTGCCATGGCTTCTTTTAAAACAAGCAGGTTAAAAGCCATGTCTTCTTTCCAATTGTTGTATACTATTTGTACTACTTTTTTAGTCGTATCTAATGTTACTTTATAATTAGCTAAGGGCTTATTTAAAGTATCACAAAGCAATATTTTACTACTATCAAATTTAGTGAGTGGTTTGGTAAATGTTAGCTCAATATTATTGCGTAGCAGATCTTGCAAATTACCTTCTAAACTGTTGCTGTAACGCAATCTTTTATCTTCTTTTACAGCCGTAGGTTTGGTAGAAATACCTGTGCCAAATCTAGCGCCAAAACTGCCAACACCTTCTTTATTGTGCTTTTCTTCGTAGGTATAAAAAGCAGCAGATGGTGTGGTATCGCTGATGGTGATTGGTGCATTTAAAAATGCAAAAGGCTTGGTACTATCTTCAAACTTTTTAGAATAATTATTCGGCATTAGAAAAGCAGCATAAGTACCATGTTCTACATTTTTAAACTTAAAAGCACCCTTGCCATCAAGCTTGGTATAATAGCGTGGTTTTTCTTTAAAAATAGCTGTATCACTCAAGTTTCTGTGTAACACCACTATCAAACTGCTATCAATTTTTCCCGTTTCGGCCGAAATTACTTTACCGCTAAAACTACCATTGGCAATGGTTTTACCTGTAGAAAAAACATAGGTGAAGTTTTTAGCTGCATTACCCTCGTTTACATCTTTAATAGCATCGCCAAAATTGAGGCTGTAAGTAGTGTTAGGTTCAAGTGTGTCTTTAAATTTTACAATCACACTTCTAAGCTTGTAATCAACCGTGGGTATAGATTTTGTAATTGGCGATACCACCAAATTCTCTTGAATACTTTTTACATCTACAAATTCATCAAAGTTGAGTGTAATGCTTTTTGCAACCACATTCGTTGCCGAATCTTTTGGTGAAGCGTTTATTAATCGTGGTGGCAATGTATCTCTTGGCCCACCACTTGGTGGTATAATATTGGCGCAGCCACTCATTGTCTGAACCGTGATTTGTAAGATTATAACAATTGATAAGAAAAATGTAACTTGTTTTTTCATTGTGTAAATGTGACTAGCTGCAAACTTAGTTGCTTATATGTTTTGGTAATCCTAATAATCTTTTAAATAGTTATAGACAGAACTAAAAACAATTTAAAAATTAGTTTTTCACAATTTGATTTTTTATAAAAATCCCTATTAGATTTGTAACCATTGTGTAAGGTTAATATATCTGGTTATGAAAGAATATTTATCATTGTCTGAAACGTCAGAACTTCTTGGAAAAAGTAAAGAAACTTTGAGAAGATGGGATAAGGAAGGAAAATTATCAGCGATGAGAGAGCCAATTAGTAATTACCGTGTGTATCGTAAAGCCGAGGTTCAAACATTATTTTCTGACTTCATTTCTGATGATAAAGGCATAATTTCTAATCAAGTAAAGCCTGATAAAGATTACACTGTTTTAGAATTATTTGCAGGTGCAGGTGGGTTGGCAGTTGGTTTAGAAAAAGCTGGATTAAAGTGTGTAGCGCTTAACGAGATTGATAAATGGGCGTGTCAAACATTAAGGAATAATAGGCCTCACTGGAAAGTTTTAGAGGGCGATATTAAGTCCTTTGATTTTTCAGATTATCACAATAAAGTAGACGTAGTTACTGGCGGATTTCCTTGTCAGGCATTTAGTTATGCTGGTAAGAAATTAGGATTAGCAGATGCAAGAGGAACATTATTTTATGAATTTGCAAGAGTTGTAAAAGAAGTAAATCCACCAATTTGTATTGGTGAAAATGTAAGAGGCTTGTTAAGTCATGAAGGCGGAAAAACGTTACAAGGCATGATGTCTATATTAGACGAAATTGGTTACAGTGTTGTACCTGTGCAGGTGTTAAAAGCTATCAATTATAAAGTTCCACAAAAAAGAGAGCGTTTAATACTTGTTGGGATTAGAAAAGATATTAACCTAAAGTATGAATATCCAAAGCCACATAAGAAAATCTATAACCTAAAAGATGCATTGAAAAAAGGGGAATTATTTGATTCAAATGTTCCAAAATCCGAAGGTGCAAAATATCCAAAAAGCAAAATCGAGGTATTGGATTTAGTGCCTCAAAAAGGTTACTGGCGTGATTTACCAGTGGATATTCAGAAAAAATTTATGGGTGGAAGTTTTTATTTAGGTGGGGGCAAAACTGGTATTGCACGAAGAATTGGCTGGTATGAACCATGTTTGACTATTATGTGTAGCCCGGCGCAAAAACAAACAGAAAGATGTCACCCAGAAGAAACTAGACCCTTTACGGTACGTGAAAATGCTCGAATACAAACATTTCCTGATGACTGGAAATTCGCTGGTTCTATAGCACAGCAATATAAACAGATTGGCAATGCAGTACCTGTTAATTTGAGTTGTGAAGTTGGTTATTCGATTGTTAAATTTTTGAACGAATATTACAGAATCAAGGATAAAATCAAAAGAAAAACAGAATGTTATGGATAAACAAGAACGAATTGCATTTGCAATAAAAGAAGTTGTTACAAGAATGATGGATAGAGTTATGGACAATGTTTTAGTAAACGACCCTTTTATAAAAGAAAAACACCATTCAGCAAAGCCTCTTTATGCAGCACTAGTTCCAGATGAAATATTTAAAGGTTCACATTTTGAAAGAAGATTTGTCACGCCTTTTGGTAGCGTATGGGAACGTTTAGCGCAAGTTGTAGCTATAGAATCACATGGTAACTGTTCCATGGGGCATACGATTCATGGAATCATTGGAAGTGAAAGTTTAAGGCGGATTCAAGAAGTGCTAAATAAATTAGAACACAATAAAAAAGGTGATGATAAAATCAAACCCGATTGGAAAAAAGAGCTCGAATATATATTAGCTGGTAGCGGTGACCCCATTCCTGTAACTGTAACGTGTGATATTTTTATTCATAATCCTGTAACTAATACAAAATATGCTTTTGAATTAAAAGGACCATTGCCTAATAGTGACCAAACAAAAGTTAGTAAAGAGAAAATGTTTAAGTTGTTGGCAATGAATCCGAAACAAGTTGATTACGCCTACTATGCTTTGCCATATAATCCTTATGGTAAGAAAGAAGAGTATGTTTGGGGATTTCCAATGAGGTGGTTTAATATGCAATCCGATGAGTCTGTTTTAATTGGAAATGAGTTTTGGGATTTAATAGGCGGTGTAGGTACTTACTTTAATTTTATAAAAGAAGTGAATTCCTTGGGGAAAGAATATAGAGAACGAATTTATAAAGAATTCTTACAAATAGAACCTCCTTTGAATTCTGCAGATGATTTACTTAAATAAACGAAAATGATGAATAATAAAAATGTGTTCTCATTTATTGATCTTTTTGCCGGTATAGGTGGTTTTAGGTTAGCACTTAACAATGTGGGGGGTGTCTGTGTAAATTTTAGTGAAATTAATAAGGATGCTATAGATACTTATTGTATCAATTTTAGCGAGGATTCTAAACATAATTTGGGCGACATTACAAAAATTAAAAACCTTCCTACTCACGATTTACTTGTAGGTGGCGTGCCGTGTCAAAGTTGGTCTATAGCAGGTAAAAATTTAGGTTTTGATGACGATAGAGGTCAATTATGGAATGATACTATTTATTTACTTAATAAGTCAAAACCAAAGGCATTTATTTTTGAAAACGTAAAAGGATTGGTTGACCCTCGAAATAAAGAGGCTCTATCATACATATTAAATCGAATTAAACAAGCAGGATATTTTGCTGATTATTACGTTTTAAACTCTTACGATTATGGTGTTCCACAGAATAGAGTTAGAATATATATTGTTGGGTTTTTAGAGGAAGAGTTTGCCTTAAATTTTTCAATCCCCAATCCGATGATAAATAAAAAAAAGCTAGGCGACATTTTGAATAAAGAAAATAATGCGTTAAACAAAAATCAATCTTTTTGTCAAAAGGATTTATTTGGTAATGTGGTTTCGCAAAAAAGTATGAGCTTATCCAACAATAATGGATTTAATGACTATTTTCTATTTAACGATTTGAGAAACGGTCATTCAACAATTCACTCTTGGGATATTTTAAACACTACCGAAAAGCAAAAAAACATTTGTTATACATTACTTAAGAATAGAAGAAAAAAAGTTTATGGTAAACTAGATGGCAATCCTCTATCGTTATATCATTTTCAAGCACTTGATTCAACAATAACTCAAAAAGACATAACCGAATTAATAAAGCTTAATATTTTAAAAGAGGAAAAATATTCTTTTGACATTAAAACGTTCAATGCCGAAACTATAAGTGATGCTGAAAATGCATTACTACAATGTAGCATCAATAATCAATTTGTTGTTGACACTTTAAAAACAAATAGAACGATAAAAATTAAAAAAATTGATATTCAAAAAACTATAAAATCTTTAGAAGAAAAAAAGATTATTGTTTGTAAAGAATCAAGATATGATTTCAAAAACACTAAAATAAGTACAGGTTTATTTGGTGTTAACAGAATTTTTTTACCAAGTTCAAATATATTTCCAACACTTGTAGCTAGTGATTCTAATGATTATATTACATTAAACGAAGTAAAAGCAGAAAATGAAGTTCAATATAAAGCAAAGTTTATTGAAGAAATTTATAAAAAAGAAGGCTACCGAAAAATCACTAAAACTGAAGCCTGCTTAATTCAAGGCTTTCCAGAAAATTATATTTTACCAGAATCTAGAGCAAGGTGGATGAAGTTATTAGGCAATAGTGTTTCAGTTCCAGTTATAGAAATGTTAGCTAATGCAATTTTGAAAACAGGTGTTTTCGATAAACACAATGCGATTAGTCAATACAACTTAAACAGAGAAGGCCTTGCCGTGCACTAGTATAATCACTTAAATCAACGGCTACAATTCTTCTTCTACCTCATGCAACGCTATTTCTAGCTTATTTTCTTTCACAAAATTGCACCAATGACATTCTGGTTTGCCACAGCCAGTATAAAAATCTCTTGCCTGAATTTTATCCCAAACGGTTACAATTTGCTCAGTTACCGTAGTCATATCTTCTGGTGTTATAAACACCTTTTCTTTATGGTATTCTTTCTTTTTATCCGGTTCTACAAAGTCAAATTCTACGCTTTGTACTTGCCAATCTTTAGCCTCATAATTATCTACTAAAATTTTATAGAAAACCGCTTGACGCCAATAATCACCGCCATTTGGCTCTTTCTCATTTGGTGGCAATAGCTTGGTTTTGGCCTTGTCAAAATCGCCACTTTTATAATCTACCACGTTGGCTAGCTTACCATCAAATTCTAGCTTATCAAGCTTGCCTTTTAATGGCACATTTTTAATAACCACACCTCTTATGTTGCGCTCTACACTTACAACTTTAGGTAATGTGTTGATGTATTTATCGTAATAGTTACTCAAAATTTCAGCACCATATTCAAGCCTGCGGTCGTACTGTTCTTTGGTAAAAAATTCTCTGTGACGATGCATGTACCAGTTGAAATCGCTAATGAAGATTTCTTTCTCAGGAAATTGCTCGTTATTGTTTTGCATTTTTCTAAACAATTGTTCAAGAGCAAAGTGTACAGCACTACCAAACTCTGTGGCTTCATTTTTAGATGCTGGTATGCGCACTAAATTGTTAAAGTAAAACTTCAACGGGCAGTTTAAATAATTACTTAACGCAGTAACGTTCATGGCAAATTTCTCAAGCAATCTATTTACAAAATCTGCTTCTAACTGTTGAATTTCTGGGGCTAAAACGGTATCAAAAGCAAGTGCACTAAATTCAAATACCGTTTCTTCACTCAATTGTACAGGTAGCGCTTCTAACGTATGTTCTTGCTGAATTTCTGCAATAAACATCGATGGTTCAAGCTGCTTACCATCAATTTTAAACTTACTGTACGATATGGTTAAATGTTGTTCGGCTCTTGTTAATGCTACATAAAACAAGCGACGTAATTCTTCTACATCTTTTTGCTTTGGTTGTGTAGCAAACATGGTATCAGGATAGTTGTAACCGCCACCAGGCTTGCGTTTCTTTTCCCAGCTGCTAGCGTTGCAGCCTACAAAAAATACATACTCAAACTCAAGACCCTTACTGCCATGAGCGGTTAATAAATTCACACCTTTATCGCTACCGCTTACTTGCACCATAGGTAGTTTAATACCTTCTTTCGCCATCAATTCTATCACAGTCATTAGCTGTTGTAGTGTAAGCGATGGTGCTCTTCTTGTTTCTTCTTTTACAAAATCAAACAAAGCGGTTAGCAACTGCATCAGCCAAATCTTGTCTGAATGTTGCATGATGTATGATAACACACCACCTTTTTGTATCAAATTCTCTACCAGCATTTGTAGCGTAACATTGGGCACATCTGATATTAAGCCTTCTAGTATGTTGCTTGCTTTTACAATTTGTTCGTTTAGGCCCACGCTAAACAAGTCTCTTTTTGGCGCGTTGGCTTTCTCTATTATAATGGCTCTTAGCGATGTTCTATTCTCGCCCCAAGCCCTGCCAGCAACTTCTACGCTTAGCTTGGCTATTTCTATTGGTGGAATTTTAAACCAGTCAAAATGCAATATCTCAAACAGCATTTCGTCACCACCATAAGGCGCATCGTGTTCTGCTGCTACATAGCGCAACATTAGTAATAGCTTCTTAATAAAAGGAATGTCAAGTAGGTTTAAATGGCGCTTGCTGTAGGCAGGAATATTTTTAAGTTTCAAGTACTCTGCTAGTTCTTCACCGTATTTATTTTCTTTGTAAATGATACCTATTTTGCCCGGCTGAACACCTTGTTGCAACAGCGTTTCAAGCTGAAGCGTAATATCTATCATTTCATGCTTAGGTGTTTCGTATTCTTTTAAAACAGGCTTTACAGCGCTTTGCGCAAATCGAACATTTGCAGCCAGCAAATCTTTACTTAAACCTGGTAATTGTTTTACCAAGCGTTCCTCATTTTTATCAATCAGCGTTTTACTAATATTGAGTATTGGTTGAGTACTTCTGTAGTTATTAGTTAATACTACCGTCATCAAATCTTTTTGGTATTGCTCTGCAAATACCAGCATATTTTCTACGTTAGCCCCTTGAAAGCGATAAATACTTTGGTCGTCATCACCTACTACAAACACGTTTGGTTTTTCCCAGTAATTAATGAGTTGCTGCACCAATTTATTTTGCGTGCCACTTGTATCTTGGTATTCATCTACCAATATGTACAAAAATTTTTCTTGATAGCCACGAAGCAAATGTTCGTTAGTGTCAAATGCCGTTAACACCCAATTAATCATATCATCAAAGTCGTAACGGTTGCGCTGACGCATCATTTTTTGAAACGTATCAAACTCATTTACAGCAGCACGTAGCTTGCCCATTTTCTCTTTCTCTTCGTCTATTTTATCGGTACGTACATCGCCTTTTTTAAAATGCTTGGTAGCTCGTTTGGCTATGTATTCGTCACGCAATGGCAAGTCGTTTATGTAAGCATCTATACTATCGTTTATCAATTTAGGTGTCCAGCCTTCACGCTTCATGGTGCTGAACAAAGATTTTAGATTATTAATTTCATAATACACATCGCCTCTATAGCGCTTTAGTGGATGGTCTTTTGGAAATTTATCTATCAGTTCGGTAAATAATTCTATGCTTTCAAGTTCAGAAATGGGGTCAAGTACATTCTTTTCAAACAGGCTTAAATTATCTTGAATCACATCGTTACAAAAGGCATGAAACGTGTAAATATTTACTTTGTAAGCATCGCTACCAATAAAGCCTAGCAAGCGCTTACGCATGGCTACCACACCTGCATCTGTGTAGGTAAGGCACAAAATATTTTCTGGTAAAGCATCGGTTTCGTTGAGTATTTTACCAATGCGGGCACTTAAAATTTGTGTCTTGCCTGTACCTGGCCCAGCTATCACCATTACTGGTCCCTCAATAGTGTCTACCGCTTGTTTCTGCTGTGCATTTAGTTGACTATATACCTTCTTAAAAAGTTCTTGCTGTTGTTCTGTTGTTGGCATGTTTCAAAGTTAAGGTTACGCATGAAGAACATTTTGCACAAAAACTTGTTTATACAACCAAACGTGCATTATGTCTAAAGTTTATTCGCTTAAAACCGTACAAAAAATACCTATTTCACTAGAAGCTGCTTGGGATTTTTTTAGCAAGCCATATAATTTAAAAGATATTACACCTAGCAATTTAGGCTTTGATATTATTAGTAAGCACCATGGTAAAACCATGTACGCAGGGCAAATAATTGAATATACTGTAAAGCCTATTTTAGGTATTCCTTTGTATTGGATGACTGAAATTACACACGTTAAAGACCAACAGTTTTTTGTAGATGAGCAACGTTTTGGGCCTTATACCATGTGGCATCACCAACACCATTTTAAAGCAATAGATGGTGGTGTAGAAATGACAGATATTGTACACTATAAACTACCCCTTTGGATTTTGGGTGATATTGCCAATGTGATATTGGTGAAATCACAATTGAGAGGCATATTCGAACATCGTTTCACTGCTGTAGAAACTAAGTTTGGTAAATGGGCTGGCGCAACCAATGAAATTGTGTTTGGGTAAATTTTTTATGCACATTTAACCATTCTTGTTATTTTCAATTATGGCTATTTACTGTGCAGAGAAAGTTTTTACTGGGAAAGAAATACTTCATCACCATGCTATTGTAACCGATGATAACAATATTATCATTGATGTTCTGCCGCAAGAAAGACTGAATAGAAATGTTACAAAGCAACTACCTGTTCATTCCTTTTTAGTACCAAGTTTTATTGACATACAGATATATGGTGCTGGTGGAAAACTGTTAAGTGTACATCCTAATAGCGCAGCACTTTTTGCTCTACATGTTTATTGCGTTGAAGGCGGTTCTGCCTTCTTTTTGCCAACAGTTGCTACCAATACTTATGCAGTATTCTACGAGTGTATAGATGCTGTAAAGCAATATTGGAAAGATGGTGGTAAAGGTTGTTTAGGTTTACACATAGAAGGGCCTTGGCTAAATCCTTTAAAACGAGGCGCACATATAGAAAGCTACATTCATTCGCCTACATTAGACAATGTTCAGCAATTGTTAGATTATGGCAAAGGCGTTATTAAAATGATAACGCTTGCACCAGAAGTTTGTAGCAATGAAGTAATCCAACTCATACAATCACATAATGTTATAATTTCTGCAGGCCATAGTAATGCCACTTTTCAGCAAGCTAATGAAGCCTTTGATAAAGGCATTAATGCGGTAACACATTTGTACAATGCTATGAGCGGTTTACAACATAGAGAGCCTGGTTTAGTTGGCGCTAGTTTCTTACACCATTCAGTAATGGCAAGTATTGTAGCCGATGGTTACCATGTGAATTTTGATGCTATAAAAATTGCTTACAAGCAAATGCAAGGCAGACTCTTTTGTATTACAGATGCCGTTGCAGACAGTGCATTTGGTCCTTATCCTCACACAAAAGATGGAGATAAATACATAAGCAATGGTATTCTTAGTGGCTCAGCTTTAACAATGGCTAAAGCATTGCAAAATATGGTTAATAAAGTGGGTGTTTCGCTAGAAGAAGTATTACGCATGGTGAGTTTATACCCAGCCAAAGTGCTAGGTTTAGATAGTACTTTGGGTAAAATAGAAAAAGGCTATACTGCAAGTTTCACCATATTAGATGAAACCTTAAATGTGGTTGAGGTTTTATGATGAGATAAGAATGGCTAAACATGACGTTACGATAAAGTTTTAGTAAAAGAAGTAGGTTTTTACTCAAAAAATAAAACTTCCATTTGCCAATCCTTACCTTAGCCCCATGCAAAAAAAATTGTTCTTATTAGATGCCATGGCATTGATTTATCGTGCTTATTATGGCTTAATTCGTAGCCCACGTATTACTTCTGCTGGAAAAAATACAAGCGCTCAGTTTGGATTTACCACCACGTTAATAGACATTATTAATAAAGAAAAGCCTACCCACTTAGCTGTATGTTTTGATACACATGCACCCACAGAGCGCCATACAGATTTTACTGATTATAAAGCTAATAGGCAAGAAGCTCCAGAAGATTTACTACAATCTTTACCCGACATTAAGCGCATCATAGAAGCCTTTAATATTCCTGTGGTTGAATTGGATGGCTATGAGGCTGATGATATTATTGGTACTGTTGCGTGGCAAGCTGCCGATGCTGGTTACGATGTGTACATGGTTACACCCGATAAAGACTATGGTCAATTGTTAATCCACGACCATGTGTACATTTACAAGCCACCATTTATGGGCAACAAAGAGGAAATTTTGGATGCCAAAAAAATCTGCGAAAAATGGGACATTCAGCGAGTAGAACAAGTGATAGATATTTTGGGCTTAATGGGTGATGCGGTTGACAATATTCCAGGTATAAAAGGTGTGGGCGAAAAAACCGCAGCCAAATTGCTGAAAGAGTATGATACACTTGAAAATGTACTAGCCAATGCAGATAATATTAAAGGCGCTTTGGGCGAGAAAGTGAGGGCAGGTAAAGAAGACGCCATCATGTCTAAAAAGCTAGCAACCATTATTACCAAAGTGCCGGTAGAATTTCACGAAGAAAACTACCGCTTAAAAGATTGGAACAAACCAGTATTAACCGAAGTGTTTGTAGAGCTTGAATTTAAAACATTAGGCAAACGTATTTTAGGCGATAGTTTCAATGCGTTTCATGCTGCGCCAGAAGCACAACAAACCGATTTGTTTGGTGCTGTTGTAGAAACTAAAAAATCAGATACAAGTCGTAAAACTGAAAGCACTGTTACCATGCAGTCATCATTATTTGGTGATGATACAAGTGCAGGATTGGTAGCAGAAAAAAACATCAACAATACCGATCACGATTATCAACTAGTACAAACGGATGAAGAAATAGCCAACCTTATTAGCTACTTATCTGAGCAAGCGGAAATTTGTTTTGATACTGAAACCACGCATATTGATGCTAATGAAGCTGAGCTAGTAGGCTTAAGTTTTTCGTGCCGCCTAGGCGAAGGCTTTTATGTGCCTTGCCCTGCAAATAAAGATGCAACAATGGCTATTTTAAACCAATTCAAAGCGTTGTTTGCTTCGCCAAATATGAAGTGGATAGGTCAAAACATTAAGTATGATTTATTGGTGCTTAAATGGTATGGTTTTGAAATTGTGGGTGAGTTGTTTGATACGATGTTGGCACATTATGTAATAGAGCCAGAAGGTAGGCGCAGCATGGATTTGCTAAGTGCGCAATACTTGCAATACGAGCCAGTACACATAGATGAATTGATTGGTAAGAAAGGTAAGAATCAAGGAACGATGCGTGATGTAGAGGTAGAAAAAGCCAAAGATTACGCCGCTGAAGACGCTGATATTACACTACAACTTAAAAATATTTTCGTTCCGTTATTGAAGGAAAAGTCAGTAGAACGTGTATTTAGCGAAGCCGAAAATCCATTGGTGAAAGTATTAACTGATATGGAATTTGAAGGCGTAAAAGTAGATGTGGGCTTTTTGAATGATTATAGTGTAGAGCTTGAACGAGAGGCAAAAATATTTGAAAATAATGTGTACGAGCAAGCTGGTGTACGTTTCAATTTGGCTTCGCCAAAGCAACTAGGCGAGGTATTGTTTGAGAAATTGAAGCTTGATCCTAAAGCCAAGAAAACCAAAACTGGTCAGTATGCAACAGGTGAAGATGTGTTAAGCAAACTGGCACATCAACACAAAATAGTAGACGATATTTTAGGCTTTAGACAGTTAACCAAGTTAAAGTCAACCTATGTAGATGCGCTGCCTTTGATGATTAATAGCAAAACAGGTCGTGTACACACTAGCTATGCACAAGCTGTGGCCGTTACAGGTAGGTTAAGCAGCAATAATCCTAACTTACAAAACATTCCTATTCGTTCTGATAGAGGTAAAGAAATTCGAAAAGCTTTTGTACCAAGAGATAGCAACCACATTTTAGTTAGTGCCGACTATTCTCAAATAGAACTGCGCATTGTTGCTGCTATTAGTGGCGACCCCAATATGTGTGAAGCGTTTCGCCAAGGCAAAGACATTCACACAGCTACGGCAGCCAAAGTGTATGGCATACCAGAAAGTGAAGTAACTAAAGAGCAACGCTATAAAGCTAAGAGCGTGAACTTTGGTATTATTTACGGCCAAGGTGCTTTTGGGCTTGCAGACAATTTGGGTATTGCAAGAAGTGAAGCCAAAGAGATAATAGACAACTATAAAAAAGAGTTTACAGGCATTACTAAATACATGGATGACATTGTGAACTTCTGCAAAGACAAAGGTTATGTAGAAACCATTTTGGGCAGAAAACGCTGGCTAAAAGATATTTATTCAAGCAACTTTACGGTACGTGGTTATGCAGAACGAAATGCTGTAAACTCACCGATACAGGGCACTGCTGCTGATATGATAAAGCTGGCTATGATTAAGATTCATCATGAAATGAAGGCTCAGAAACTACAATCAAGAATGATTTTACAGGTGCATGATGAGTTGGTATTTGATGCTGTGAAAGAAGAGGTAGATATTTTAAAGCCATTGATTTTAAACTGCATGAAAGCAGCGTTGCCATTACCAAACGAAGTACCTGTAGAAGCAGAAGTAGGCATGGGTGAAAATTGGTTGGTGGCGCACTAATATTATTGGAAACACGGGGCAAGGAAGCAAAGAAGATTTATAACTGAAACACGGGGCAAAAGAGCAAAGAAGGATTTCCTTGAATAATATTCTCAATATTTTGATTATAGTAAATACATCTTCCTTGCTTCTTTGCCCTGTGGTAAAATTTAAACCATGCAAACAAATCAACTGACTAGCAAAATAATTCAGGCTGCTATTATGGTGCATGATGAACTTGGGCCTGGTTTGCTTGAAAGTGTTTATGAAACTTGTTTGGCTGAAGTTTTAAGAGAAATGGGTTTGCATATTCAAACACAAATGCCCATACCTGTTATTTTTCGTGACAAGGTAATGGATATGAACTTTCGATTGGATTTGTTAGTAAATGACGAAGTTATTGTTGAATTAAAAGCTGTTGACTCAATTTTGCCCATTCATGAAGCACAATTATTCACGTACTTAAAATTGTCTGGGAAAAACGTTGGCCTGATAATTAACTTTAACGTTAAACTTTTAAAAAACGGCATTAAAAGAGTTGTGTTAGATTTTGACAAACCTTATTAGTTAATAATAAACCATAGATTTATTAAGCACAAAGAATAATCTTCCTTGCTTCCTTGCTCTGTGTTTCAAAATATCCCACTTATGCCTACCACCAATCCAGCCATTGACGCTTACATTGCTAAAGCACAACCTTTTGCGCAGCCTATTTTATTGCATTTGCGTAAGCTAGTACACAAAGCTTGCCCTAATGTAGAAGAGAAGGTAAAATGGGGCATGCCATTTTTTGACCATAAAGGTCCGATTGCTAATATGGCTGCCTTTAAACAACATTGTTCTTTTGGTTTTTGGAAAGCGAGTTTAATGAGTGACCCCGCCTTGCTTGAAACTGCTAAATCTGAAGTAGCAATGGGTCATTTAGGTAAAATAACATCGTTGAAAGATTTACCTAAAGACACACAAATTATTGCCTACATCAAAGAAGCCATGCAGCTAAACGAGGAAGGTAAAAAAGTAGTAAAAGCAAAACCTATATCAGCCTCAAAAGAACTAGTTATTCCTGATTATATTACAGAAGCCATCAAGCAAAACCAACAAGCTTTTGCTACGTTTCAGGCTTTTCCACCAAGCCATAAAAAAGAATATGTGCTATGGATTGATGAAGCCAAAACAGAAGCTACCAAATTGAAGCGCTTGGCTAAAGCCATAGAAACCATGGCAGAAGGTAAGCCACATAACTGGCAGTACATGGATAAATACAAGAAAGCATAAAAGAATAGCCTCACAATTCTTCACACCATATTCATTTCTCATGAAAGTATTGTATATCATTTTAAGTATGGCAGTAATTACAACAATAGCAGGTTGCAAGCTTAGTAGCGATAACCAACACCACACGGACAATACTGAGTTGGCAGCTTTGTTTGATAAATATTACGAAGAGCGTTTACAGCTGTTTCCACTAGAGGCAACTGCTGTAGGCGATAATAGATACAACGATAAATTGTATGCTGATTTTACCGATAGCTATCGCAAAAAGCTAAAAGAATTTTATAACCGCTACCTTACCTACGCAGAAAAATTTAGCCCTAAAACATTAAACGAGAAAGACCGTCTTAATCATGAAGTGTTTAAGTACGAGCTTGAAATGAACTTAGAAGGCTTAGATTTAAAAGACAATTATATGCCTGCCAATCAGTTTTATGGCTTGCCACTTACAATGGGTCAGCTAGGCAGTGGTCAAGGCAACCAGCCTTTTAAAACGGTAGCAGATTATAACAATTGGCTGCAACGCATGAAAGCCTTTGCTGTATGGGCAGACAGCGCTATTGTGTACTTTAAAAAAGGGCTTGACAACAATGTTGTTTTGCCAAAAACCTTGGTAGAAAAAATGCTACCGCAATTGCAGGATATGGTAACTAGCGATGTTGCCAAGCATTTGTTTTATGGCCCTATCAATACATTACCTACCACATTTAGCGCTAGCGATAAGCAAACAATCACGGCCAATTATACCGCTGCTATACAACAGCAAATAGTGCCTGCTTACAAAAAGCTGCACGACTTTTTAGCGCAAGATTATTTACCAAAAGCAAGAACAACATCGGGTATAAATTCGGTCGCAGGTGGTGATGAAATGTACGATTATTTGGTACGCCTAAACACCTCAACCAATACACCTACAGAAGACATTTACCAGCTTGGCTTAAGCGAAGTAAAACGCATAAAAGCTGAGATGGAAAAAGTAAAAGCGCAAGTAGGCTTTACTGGTGATATGGCTGCTTTTTTCGAGTTTATGAAAACCGATAAACAGTTTACACCTTACAAAACCCCACAAGCGGTATTGGCAGCGTTTGAAACCATTCACCAAACAATGGCGCCACAATTAAAAACCATGTTTAACCATGTGCCTAAAACGCCTTTTGAAATTCGCCAAACAGAAGCTTTTAGAGCTGCAAGTGCTAGTGCTGAATACAACCAAGGCAGCGCAGATGGTAGCAGACCGGGTATTTTTTATGTGCCAATAATTGATGCTACTAAGTTTAACATTGCAAGTGGTATGGAAAGCTTGTTTTTACACGAAGCCATACCGGGGCATCATTACCAAATTTCGTTGCAGCAAGAAGATACTTTACTGCCAAAGTTTCGCCGCTTTTCTATTGGCAACAACGCTTATGTAGAAGGCTGGGCTTTGTATTGCGAAAGCTTGGGTAAAGAGCTTGGTTTGTACACCAATCCTTATCAATACATGGGTGCTTTGGGCGACGAAATGCACCGTGCCATTCGCTTGGTGGTAGATGTGGCCTTGCACACAAAGGGCATGACACGTGAAGAAGCCATTGCCTACATGATGGCTAACGAACCTATTAGTGAAGCAGGCGCTACGGCTGAAATAGAGCGTTACATGGCCATACCTGGTCAAGCGCTTGGCTACAAGATAGGTGCTTTAAAAATTAGAGCCTTGCGCACCAAATACAGTAAGCAGCTAGGTGCTAAGTTTAAACTAGCCAAGTTTCACGATGCTATTTTAAAAGATGGCTCAATGCCTTTAAATGTGCTAGAAGCTAAAATGGATGAATGGGCTAAAACGCAGTAGTTTGTTTGTCATCTTGAGGAAAAAAAGAGCTAACTCTATATCTCAATATTTAGGCTACAACCATAATTATAACTATATGTCATAATTATGTACAACCGCTACAACAAGGTAGAAATGACACAGTTTGCATGGCTTAAAGATGAAGAGATAGACCAATTGTTGCACTATATTTCTGTGGCGAGTAATAAAAAGGATTAACGAATGAAATGGCTAACTGCAATATTGATTATTGTTTTTGCTGCGCTTGGTTGCAAGCAAAAAAGTAATGCCATTTCAACCGAAACTATTTCTGATGAGGATTCTGTTACAATTACTAATTACTTTACTGGCAAAAAGTTATTTGCAAATAATTGTGCAGCTTGCCACGCTATAAACAAAAGAGCGTGTCCACAAATGTTAATTGGTATTGAAGACCGCTGGAAAGACAAAGCCTTGTTATTCGAGTTTATTAGAAATTCACAAGCTGTGATTGCTAAAGATGCTTACGCGAAAAGCATGTATGAAGAATATGGCAAAGCAGCAATGCCTAGTTTTTCAAACTTAACTGATAAGGAAATAGAACAAATGTTGTTGTATGTAAAAGTTACGCTGCGATAAAAGCTGCACAGCGAACAGAACGTAGAAGTGTGACGCAACGATGATCATAGCAGTACCAAAGCTGACCCAATAATCATTTTTTACATAGTCGGTTGTAAATTGGCTTCGCAATGTCAGTAGCATTGTGTATTTTGCTACAATTACCCCCAATTGGAACTAATGAAGTTATTAAGTCCTGCTATATCTCGTCTTGCACGGTTGCGTTATTGGCGCATAGAACAATGGATTAATAACCCCATTGATACGCAGCGTGAAGTGTTGCAAGACCTTGCCACACATGCGCAATACACCGAAATAGGTAGACGTTACGGGCTTACCAAAATGTTCTCGGTTCGTGAGTTTAAGAAGATTATTCCCATTCAAGATTATAACGACATAAAGCCTTATGTAGACAGGCTAATAGGTGGTGAACAGCAGTTACTTTGGAACACTCCTGTGAATTGGTTTGCCAAAAGCAGCGGCACAACCAATGATAAAAGCAAGTTTATACCTATTACCGAAGAAAGCTTAACCGACTGTCATTATCAAGCATCGAAAGATGTGCTGACGATGTATTATAACTACAATCCTGAAAGCGATTTATTGACTGGTAAAGGCTTGGTGATAGGTGGTAGCCATCAAATAAATGCGATAAACGATGAGGTGCAATATGGCGACTTGAGCGCTGTACTATTGCAAAATGCACCCGTGTGGGCTAGCTGGATAAGAACGCCAGAGCTATCAATTGCCTTACTAGACGAATGGGAAAATAAAATAGAACAGCTTGCACAAAGTACCATCAACGAAAATGTGACCTCAATTTCTGGTGTGCCTACCTGGACCATGATTTTGATAAAACGCATTTTGCAAATTTCTGGTAAGGCTACTTTAAAAGAAGTTTGGCCCAACCTAGAAGTGTACATTCATGGTGGTGTATCGTTTGTGCCATATAGAGAACAGTTTAAAAAACTAATAGGCGAAGGTGTTGATTACTTAGAAATGTACAATGCAAGTGAAGGCTTTTTTGCTGCGCAAGACGACCCGAATGAAGATGGCATGTTGCTATTTTTAAACCACGGCATTTTTTACGAGTTTATGCCCGTAGAAGAATATGGCAAAGCAGAACCTAAAACCATTGGGCTAGATAAGGTAGAAATAGGTAAGCAATATGCACCTGTAATTACTACCAATGGTGGGCTTTGGCGCTATTTAGTAGGCGATACGATTGTGTTTACCAATATGTATCCATTTAGAATAAAAGTAAGTGGTAGACTAAAACATTACATGAATGCCTTTGGCGAAGAAGTAATGGTAGATAACACCGATAAGGCTATAGCTATGGCTTGCGAAAAAATGCAAGTAGCTGTAAACGATTACACCGCTGCACCAATTTACTTTAGCGATAGCAACAATGGTGGCCACGAATGGCTGATAGAATTTGAAAATGAGCCTGCCAATATTCAAGAGTTTGCCTACGAACTAGATTGTGCATTGAAATCTCTTAATAGCGACTATGAAGCCAAACGACAAAAAGATATTGCCCTGAAAATGCCATTGGTAAAGGCTTTGCCAAAGCATACGTTTCATAAATGGTTACAACAAAAAGGCAAATTGGGTGGCCAACACAAAGTGCCTAGATTAAGTAACGAACGAGTGATTGCGGAAGAAATACTTGCATTGTTACTAGCTAAATAACACATAAATAGCAAATCATTACATTTGCCATCTTCAAAAAACTAACATAACAAATGAAATTATTAGACAACAAAGTAGCGATAGTCACAGGTGCGGCTCGTGGTATTGGCGAAGCCATAGCGATTAAATTGGCAGAACAAGGTGCTAATGTTGCGTTTACTTATGTAAGCGATACTAGTGCTGAAAAAGCAGCTGCTTTAGAAGCTAAATTAATTGGCCTTGGTGTAAAAGCTAAAGCTTATCAAAGCAATGCGGGTGACTTTGCACAGTGCGAAACCTTTGTTGCAGATGTATTGAAAGAATTTGGCACTATTGATATTTGTGTAAACAATGCTGGCATAAGCAAAGACAATTTGTTATTACGCATGACCGAGCAACAGTGGGATGAAGTAATAGACATCAACCTAAAGAGTGTGTTTAACATGACCAAAATGGTGATTAAACCAATGATGAAAGCCAAAAGCGGTAGCATCATCAACATGAGTTCTATTATTGGTATTCGTGGTAATGCCGGCCAGGGTAGCTATGCAGCAAGTAAAGCAGGTATTATTGGCTTTACAAAATCTATAGCAGCCGAATTAGGTAGCCGCAATATTCGTTGCAATGCCATTGCGCCTGGTTTTATTGAAACCGATATGACACACTACTTAAAAGAAGGTGCTGCTGCTGACGATTTCATGAAAAAAATCCCTTTAGGTCGCTTTGGTAAAGGCGAAGAAATTGCCAACGCAACATTATTCTTGGCTAGTGATATGAGTACCTACGTTACTGGTCAGGTGTTAAGCGTTTGTGGCGGTATGAATATTTAGGTAGCCAGCAACATTGCTACTATTGGGATGAGACATAAACATCTATTTAATTTATGCAAATGTTTCCTTAGTAAGCATAACAGAAGAGGCTAGTTCGGCAATTTTTTTCTGCTTCCAGTTGTACCAAGGTATGGGTGCGGTTTTCTTTAATACCGTATCTATGGTGCGCATACCAAACAAATTCCAAACACCTTGCAGCTTGCCGCCAATATCGCTTTGTAAGGCTCGTAAGCTCATGGCAAAGCCGCTGTCTAAATATTCCATATGGTGCCAGTAGCCTGCGGGCATAAATAAGGTATCGCCATGTTCTAGCGTTACATCGTAGCCTTTGGCTGTGCGCAAGACAGGAAATTTTTCGTAGTCAATTTTGCTATTGGCAGCATCGTAATAGTGGCTAAAATCTACCATGCTTAGCACTTCGAATGGCTTGCGGTATAGCTTATGTTGCTCCTCGTGTGGAAATAGCAGCACACGTTTTCTACCTACAAATTGTGTGTGTAGAATATGGCTAAGGTCAATATCGAAATGCATGTGTGTGATAGACGTTTGCCCACCAGTAAACAGCATGGGATATTTTTTTACAAAGCCAGACATTAAATGGTCGGGCCAGGTAAAATCTTGTATTAGCTGTGGTGCGTGGTCAAAAATATTGAACAGAAAAATGCGCCAGCCAGCAGGGCCAGCTTTTATCATATCAATGTATTCACCAAAGGTTTTGTAATCGTCAGCCGTATTAATAGGTGTGTAAGCATCGCTTTTGGTATTGTTGTACAGCGCTACTTGTTTATTGCCCACAAAGGTTTTAAAATATTCCCAATGCCATTTGTGGTAAGCAGGCCAGTTTTTTGCTAGGTTTTTTATGATTAAGGGCTTGCGAGGGTTGTAATAGTTGGCTTTAAAATCGGCCTCTGTTATGGTATCTACCACATCAACATTTTGTAGAATCATAAAAGGAAATTTAATGCGCAAAAATAAACGCTTTGCTGAAAGTGAGTTGTTAATCATTTGTCGGATTTGGGTAAAATATCTGCTGTAAGCCTCGTATAAGTTGTACCTTGCACCTATGGCATTGCTGTTACACATACATCCTGATAACCCTAATGAGCGACACATAAAAACGGTGGTGCAATGCCTGCTTGATGGTGGTATAATTATTTACCCTACAGATACGATTTATGGTTTGGGCTGCGATATTTTTAATCACAAAGCTATAGAGCGTATAGCGAGGTTAAAAAACATTGACCCTGCAAAAGCGCAACTAAGCTTTGTATGTAACGACTTGAGTGACTTGAGCAAATACACCAAAAGTATTGGTACACCATTGTACAGAATGCTGAAAAACTACCTGCCAGGGCCTTACACGTTTATATTGCCAGCTAGCAAAGAAGTACCTAAAATTTTGCAGAGCAAAAAAAGCACCATTGGCTTGCGTGTACCAGATAACAGAATAGTAAAAGCCATTACAAGCGCCACACAACATCCTATACTATCTGCTTCGTTGCCTGGCGAAATGGTAGAAGAATATACCGACCCAGAAATGATGTTTGATAATTTTGAACGTCAGGTAGATATTGTAATTGATGGCGGTATTGGTGGTATGATACCTTCTACAATAATAGACTGTACACAAGAGCCTTACGAGCTAGTGCGTAAAGGCCTAGGTGAATGGGAAGAATAAAACAGACTGCTAACGAATTGTAAAAAGATTTGCTTTTTGCAGCGCTTCGTGTACTTTAATGGTCAAATTTGATATATGACCAAGCAACTAACTAATATTCTTGCATTTACAATTGTATCTTTTACAATTACATCTTGTGGTGTTGCAAGGTATGTTTACTCGCCACCGTCACCTAATATTACCTATTTCAAAGAGAAGGGTGATAATAAAGTATCAGCCGTTATTTCAACTGGAACAAACGATGGAAATAGTAGAGGAAATACTTACAATAAAGGTTACGATATTCAAGCCGCCTATGCATTAAGTAACCATTGGTTTATTGGCGGTAGCTATTTTCATAGAAAAGAAGGCGAAAGTGCTGATGGCAATTCTAATATTTTTGATACCTCCACAATTAATTACAAAAGAAACATTATCGAAATTGGCGGCGGTTGTTTTTTACCGTTGAACGATAGAAATACAAGCACTTTTAATCTGTATGCAGCTTATGGGTTTGGTAGGTTTAAATTTGATGATTATGGATTACTCAATGGATTACCGTATGATAGAAATTTTAGCAATAAAATTTCGAAATACATCTTACAGTTTGGCTTCAACTTTATGCCATCAGATTATTTTCATTTTTCATTAACTGGCAGGTTTTCTTTTGTTCATTTTGGTGCAACAAGTACCAATTATACCAACAGCGAACTCTCTTACTTTAATTTAAACGACATAAGTAACAGTACTACAAGATTTTTTGAACCAACAATAAACACCCAAATAGGTATACCAAAATGCAGGTGGATGATGTTAGACATGTCTGTAACCTTTTGTACTGATAATAATTATGTAAATAAACGAGAGGCAAATGCATCTATTGGTTTGAGTTTTAACTTCAACCATAAGGGTAACTCGAAAAGAAGATTTTTTTAAAATATTGAATTCTGGTAAACGACAATCATAATATTAATTCCATTTGCGTAGGAATAATATTAAAACTTAAGCGATGGTGCACACACACACCATGTTCTTCTATGGCTTTGCGATGTTTTGCTGTGCCGTAGCCTTTGTTGTTTATCCAATCGTACATAGGAAATTGCTGGTGTAAGTCTTCCATGTAAGCATCTCTATGGGTTTTGGCTAAAATGCTTGCTGCGGCTATATTGGCATATTTACCATCACCCTTTACAATGCAATGGTGTTTTGTTTTTTTGTAGGGTGTAAATCGGTTACCATCTATCAGCAATAATTCTGGTGTGATAGTCAACTTCTCTATTGCTAAATGCATGGCTTTAAACGAAGCCTTTAAAATATTTATCTCATCAATTTCTTGATTAGTAACCATTGCAACTGCAAAGCTTGTTGCTTCAGTTTCTATTATCTGGCGCAGCGTGTTTCTATCCTTTTCTTTTACTTGCTTGCTATCGTTAAGTAATGGGTGGTAAAAATTGGCTGGTAAAATAACGGCTGCGGCAAATACAGGACCAGCATAACAACCTCGTCCTGCTTCATCGCAGCCAGCTTCTATCACTATGTTTTGAAACGATGTTTCTAGCATTGCACCAATATTTTACTAAGCGTTATTCCATATTTTGACGCAACCATCTTTCTATTTCTTCAAAGCTCATGCCTTTGCGTTTAGCATAATCTTCTACTTGGTCTTTTTGCAATTTACCCACACCAAAATATTGGCTTTGAGGATGGCTGATATACCAACCACACACTGATGATGCAGGATACATAGCCAAGCTTTCAGTTAAGGTAATACCAACGTTTTCGGTTACTTGTAGCAAATCAAATAACTTGTATTTTTCAGTATGATCTGGGCAAGCAGGGTAGCCTGGTGCAGGACGAATACCTAAATATTTCTCATGAATTAATTCATCGTTGGTTAAATGCTCTTCAGTTGCGTAGCCCCAATATTCTTTACGTATTTTTAAGTGTAAGCATTCTGCAAAAGCTTCTGCTAGCCTATCGGCTAAAGCTTGTAGCATTATCTTGTTATAATCATCTAAACTAGCTTCAAAGGCTTTAATGTGTGGCTCAATACCATCAATGGTTACAGCAAAGGCACCGATGTAATCAGCAGCCCCCCTGCCCCCCAATAGGGGGTTCTTGAAAGAGTCTGAACCTTTAAGATTGTGGGTTTCCAAAGTCCCTCCTTTGGGGGGATTTAGGGGGGCTGGTTTTATAAAATCTGCAAGCGATAAATTCGGTTGATCAGCTGCTTTTTGTATTTGCTGGCGCAAGAATTCAAGCTTAACTTCTCTAATTACGTTAGCTTCTTCGCTTACGCTCAGAATGACAGTATCATCGCTACTTTCTGCTGGCCAAAAACCAATGACACCTTTTGCGGTTAGCCATTTTTCAGCAATAATTTTATCTAGCAATGCATTGGCATCTTGGTACAATTTAGTGGCTTCTTTACCTACAATTTCATCGGTTAAAATAGCAGGAAAATTACCATGCATTTCCCAAGCGATAAAGAAAGGTTTCCAATCAATATAATCACGTAATTCAGCTAGGTCAAAATCAGGAAACGCTTTAGTGCCAGTAAGTGTTGGTGTTATTGGCTGATAATTTTCCCAATCAATGGCTACTTTTTTCTTCAATGCATCGGCATAGGTTAAGTAGTTTTTGGCTGATTTTTTATTATCAAAACCATGCTTTAGTCTGGTATATTCTTCAGTAATCTGGTTTAACAATACAGGCTTATTATCTGCATTTAACAAGCTACCAGCAACGGTTACACTTCTACTTGCGTCAAGTACATGAATCACACCATTATCATATTCTGGGGCAATTTTCACGGCCGTGTGCATACGAGAAGTAGTCGCACCACCAATTAATAAAGGCTGCGTCATACCACGACGTTTCATTTCACGTGCAATGTGCACCATTTCATCAAGCGATGGCGTAATTAAACCGCTTAAGCCAATAATATCTACATTGTGCTTAATAGCTGCATCCAATATTTTATCTGTTGGCACCATTACACCAAGGTCTATAATATCGTAGCCATTACATCCAAGAACCACACCCACAATGTTTTTACCAATGTCATGCACATCACCTTTTACGGTAGCTAATAATATTTTAGCAGCGCCTGCGCCTTCTTCGTTTACTGTGCCTGCGGCCAAATGGGCTTGCTTGCGTTCTTCTTTTTCTTGCTCAATGTATGGCGTTAATACGGCCACACTTTTCTTCATTACACGAGCACTTTTTACTACTTGTGGCAAAAACATTTTACCCGCACCAAACAGGTCGCCAACAAAATTCATCCCATCCATTAGCGGTCCTTCAATAACATCTAGTGGCTTTGGATATTTTAAACGAGCTTCTTCGGTATCTGCATCTATGTATTCGGTAATACCATTTACCAATGAATGTTTTAAACGCTCTTCTACACTTGCTTGGCGCCAAGTTTCATCTTTCTCTACCACTTTACCTTTGGCTTTTACCGTTTCAGCAAAAGCAATCAGTTTTTCTGTGGCTTCGTTGTTATCGTTGTTTCTGTTTAAAATTACATCTTCACACAAGTCTCTTAAGGTTGGCTCAATTTCATCGTAAACCACCAATTGGCCAGCATTTACAATACCCATATCCATACCAGCTTTAATGGCATGGTATAAGAAAACAGAGTGCATGGCTTCACGTACATGTTCATTACCACGAAACGAAAAGGACAGATTACTTACACCACCGCTAATTTTTACTAGAGGATATTTTTGCTTGATAATGCGTGTAGCTTCTATAAAATCAACACCGTAATTATTATGTTCTTCTAAGCCAGTAGCAATGGCAAATACGTTGATATCGAAAATAATATCCTGCGGCTCGAAACCAACTTGTTCAGTTAATATCTTATAAGCCCTTTCAGAAATTTCTACCTTTCTTTCTAGCGTGTCTGCTTGACCCTTTTCATCAAAAGCCATTACAATTACCGCTGCGCCAAATGCTTTGCAAATGTGTGCTTGCTCTATAAATTTGGCTTCGCCTTCTTTCATAGAAATAGAGTTTACAATGCACCTACCTTGAATGCATTTTAAACCCGCCATAATAATTTCAAACTTAGAGCTATCTACCATTATTGGTATTTTAGCAATGTCTGGCTCGCTTTGTACCAAGTTGATAAACGTGGTCATGGCTTGTACACCATCTAGCAAGGCGTCATCCATGTTTACGTCTAAAATTTGTGCGCCATTTTCTACCTGCTGACGTGCTACAGATAAAGCTTCCTCGTATTGATTGTTTAAAATCAATCGGGCAAACTTTTTACTACCAGTTACATTGGTACGCTCACCAACATTCACAAAATTTGTTTCTGGCCTAACGATTAAGGGCTCTAAACCAGATAAGCGTAAGTAAGGTTTTATAGTTGTCATTTTCTTTTTTTTGAACCACAACGTCACATCGACAAACGATTCACAACGTTAAAGAATTCTTCTTTTTATACCGTCTTTAATTAATGGTGTATGAAAATTTATGATGTACCCAAGTCTTAATCCTGTTAATTTTAGATAACTCAATAGTTGAGCTTCCCAAATGGCATGGTCATTTTCTTGTGCTTTTAATTCAACAATAATTTTACCATCAACAAGAATATCCAATCGTAAGCCGTCTTCAATTTCTAAATCCTCATAGAGAATTGGCACTTTAACTTGCTTTTTAAAAGGAATGTTTCGTAGAAATAATTCATAGCAAAAACATTCTTCGTAAACTTTCTCAAGTAACCCTGGACCAAGTTTGCGATGTATTTTGAACGCTACATCGTAAATAGCTTTTCCTAGTTCGTTTTCTGTTTCAGAAAGTTGTATCTGCATCGTTGTGTTTCTCTGTGTCGCTTTGTCGTTGTGGTTAAAATATTACACAATAGATGCTTCCACCACTGGTAACACTCTTGGCTGCAGTTTTCTTACATTATCTGCTATATGTTTTATATGATCTGGTGTGGTGCCGCAACAACCACCTACAATATTTACCCACCCGTCTTTGGCCCATTCTTCTATAAAATGTGCGGTCTGATGTGGTTGCTCATCGTATTCACCCATGGCATTTGGTAAGCCTGCATTTGGGTAAGCCGATGTATAACACGCTGCAATATTGCTTAGCTCTTCTATGTGGCCACGCATTTCTTGCGCACCTAAAGCACAGTTTAAACCAATGCTAATTGGATTGGCATGTTTTACAGAAATATAAAACGCTTCTAAAGTTTGTCCGCTTAAGGTTCTGCCAGAAGCATCGGTAATAGTGCCGCTAATCATGATGGGTAATTCTGGTAAACCTTTGGTTCTAAAGAATTGCTTGGTAGCAAAAATGGCTGCCTTTGCATTTAAGGTATCAAAAATGGTTTCTATCAAAATAATATCTACGCCACCATCAACCAAACCTTGAATTTGCTCGGTATAAGCTGCCACCACCTCATCAAATGTTACGGCTCTGTAACCAGGATTGTTTACATCTGGTGACAACGACAAGGTTTTGTTTAGTGGTCCAATAGCACCTGCCACATATTTTGGTAACGAATCAGGATGTGCAGCTTGATAACGCTCAATGGCTTTACGGGCACATTGTGCAGAAGCAACATTCATCTCGTAAGCCAATGCTTGCATGTCGTAATCTGCTTGTGCAATTACAGTGCTACTGAACGTATTGGTTTCTATAATATCTGCACCTGCTTCTAAATATTGTAAGTGAATACCAATAATAATTTCAGGATTGGTGATGCTCAACAAATCGTTATTGCCTTTTACATCGCTTGGCCAATCTGCAAATCGCTCACCACGATAATCGGCTTCTTCTAATTTATGGCGCTGAATCATGGTGCCCATAGCGCCATCTATTACGAGTATTCTTTTTTCTAAATCTTGTCTAATGCTCATAGCTGAAAACATTGTACCACATAGCCATAAAGGCACATAGTGATTATAAAATTGAGATTGAGAAATCTTTTTTTACAATTAGATTCTTCGTACCTCAGAATGACAATTGGTGTTTATTGTAGGTAAATGCTGATGGCTGCAAAATGTACAAGTGTGCGACGCAACCGGCGCTACATAGTAGTACTACTGCCGACCAACAAATAATAAAAATTTTGAAATTTTAACGAGTAGCAAATCCTTGTAGTGTGAAGAATATGGGCCCGTTTATTAGTTCAAAATTGTTGAGCAGGTTGAACAATAAACAAATCCGCCTGCTACTGCAAAAGTAACAGGCGGATGGTTATTTACCAAAGATGATTTATTACTCGTATTTAGCGGTAACCGTAATTTCTAGGTCTTTGGCTACATCACTGCCATCTACACCATAGTCTTTTACGTTTATTTTAAAAGCACTTTTGGTACTTACAATGCCTTTAGCAACGGTAATAGTGCCAGTTGCAGATACATTTTTAGTAACGCCTTTAATGGTTAATGTACCTGTAGCAGTAACTTTATAAGTGCCATCTTTAGCAAAATTTACAGTGGCAATATTGGTGATTTTGCCTTTAAACTCGCCCTTAGGAAACTTAGTGCTGTTCATGTAATCTGCACCGTTAAAGTGTTCCTGCATCAATTCGTTTTCGAAACGAAAACCTTTGATTAATACACTAAACATAACGTCACCAGTATTGCTTACTAGCTTGCTTACGGCTTGATTGTTAATGGCAGAAATATCTTCAGCAGGTGTGTGCGAGAAAAACTTTACCTGTGCGGCCTTTGTAGCGTATGTTTTTTGGGCAAATGTTGTTGCTAAAGAGAACAAGGCAACAACTAAAAATAAATACTTTTTCATGTTAATTTTTTTGTTAGATGCTTCCTTCGTCAGCATGACAAGAGAAGCGATTTTATGGTTTTACAATGATGGCATCGATAATTACAACATCGCTTAAATAACCAGTGCAAATACCTTTTACAGTAATGGTAGTACCACCTTGAATTTGCCCAGCATCATCTTTTAATGTGCAATAAATATTAGAGAAACTATCGTTGCTTTTTAAAGTAACAGTAGGCTTGCCATCTTGGTTCTTTTTAGCTTCAATTACTTCGCCAGTAATAGCTATGGCTTTGTTAAGATATACTTTGTTGGCAGAATCTTCATTGGCTAAAAAATCGCTGACAATTTTTACAGCAGTAACGTTGATGGCTTGTTCATCGGCAACATCACGTTTGAAATGAGTGGGTTTGTAAAATACAAAATACCAAACACCAATACCTCCAATAACAGCAGCTATTAAACCAGCTAATATAATTTTCTTTTTCATAGTTGTGTATTACAATTAGGGTGCAAAAATACTATGCTAGTCTATCGAAAAAGCAGCGCAAATGGTTGCATGTACAAATATTCCCTAACTCATTAATTTACCAAAGCGTACACAGAAAAGCTTGCTAGCCAATGTTCGCCACCATAGCTACCGCTAGCAATATTGGGCAAGCTAGCTTTTAAATGATTGATAGACGAGCGTTGCAAAATGGCTTTACGCTTGTCGGTTACAGGCAAAGTAGTAGCAATACCTTTCATGCACCAGCTACGGCTAAAGCACAAACCATCTAGGTGTACTATTTGAAAATCGTTTCTATCAGAAACAACCGGCAATTGGGTTAAGTGTTGCAAGCCACTTGGCGAAATCCATTGATTAAACCATTGTATAAACTCAGTTTTAGGTAACACACGGCGCATTAAATCTGCCTCTTCAAGCGATGGCGACAGAAAATCTGTACCATCTGGTTCCCACTGGCTAGGGGCATTTTTATCTTTTAGGTATAGTTTTTTTGCAGCCGCAACAATGGCATTTTCAAAATTGGTATTGCCTACGGTTTTAGCATAATCAAGTGCAAATACCAACCCAAAAGCTGTGTTAGGATGCACACCTGTGCGGTTAGGGTACGTTTGTTTTGGTAAATATTTTAGCCAAAAGCTTACAATGGTATCGCACATTGGTTGCAAAGCGGCGCTCCAATTTTTAGCGTCAGCATCGTTCCATGTTAGTAGTTCTTGTTGCAATTTTAGCAACCAAGCCCAGCCATAAGTACGCTCATAGTTTTTGTTAAGTGGTGCTTCAAAGTATTTTAACTCTTGAATAATGTTTTCTTTGGTAATGGTTCTGTTAATAGTCGCTCTTGCTTTTGAAGCTTCTGGCAAATTAGGAAATTGCTTAAGCAAGCGCACCAACATCCAATGGCCATGAACAGTGCTATGCCAATCGAAACAGCCATAAAAGGCCGGGTGCATTTGCTTTGGCAGTAATACATGGTCTGCTGCTGTGGTAGATGTGTGGCTAGTTTTATTAGGAAACTCTTGCTCAATACATTTTAACGGTAAACTTGCAAGGTGCGATGCCCCTGCTTCTGTCAGTTCAAGTTTGCTACTATCTTTTGCAACGGTAAAAAACGGTTTTGTTTGTGCTTGCACAACATTTACACAAAAGCTAAGTACTGCAATTACAAGGTATTTCATGTGTAATATTTTAAGGTGAATGTAAGCAATCAACAAATGATAGGTAACAGATGTTTCTGTAAGTTTGTATAAACTAAAACAAAATGCTATGCCTATCAGCAACCTTAAACGTTATTCACAATTGTCAGCTATTGCTTTGTTATTATCTGCTACAGCTTGTGCACAAAGCAGTTCATCTGAAGCGAGTGCCGAAAAGAGTTACTTCAAAGCGGGGCTAAGCTATTTATCAAACTCTGTGTATTATGGCCGTAAAGATTCTTTAGCTACGCCTTACGTAACACCAAGCATTGGTTATTATCACAAAAGTGGTGTGTATGCCAATGCATCTTTATCCTATTTAGCTTCAAAAGAAGAAAGTAGAATAGACTTGTACACACTAGAAGCTGGTTACGAGTTTGACATTACTAAAAAGCTATCTGGTAGTGTATATGCAGATAAATATTTTTACAACCAATCTAGCACCAATATTCAAAGTGATATTAAAGGCAATGGTGGCTTTACATTGAGCTACGACTTTGGTGCGCTACAGATAAATACTGGTGCAGATGTGATGTTTGCCAATAAAACTGACTTCTCTTTAAACGCAGGCTTATCAAGAGACTTCACCATTGGTAAAGAAGATAATCAATGGACCATTACACCTACTGTAAATACTTATTTAAGCACACTTAATTTTTATGAAGGCTATACTAGCAGAAGGGCTGGTAAAAACGCACAGCAACCCAATGGCGCAACTGTAAGTTCTAACACTGTTATCACCAATAGAAGTACAGGCTTAACATTGCTAGATTACGAACTATCTGTGCCAGTAAGCTACGATGCCAAAAAATGGGGTCTTTCATTTACACCCACATTGGCCTTACCTACCAACCCTATTTACACAAGCACCACCGTTACGCTTACGCCACGTTTTGGTATTCCTATATCGCAAACTAGAAATACCACGCCATCATCAGAAAAGGATTTAACATCGGTTTTTTATGCAGAATTTATGGTGTATTTTAAGCTTTAAGTAACGCTATTTTTAAGAGATATTCATTTATGTAACCAGCAATAGTACTACTATTTAGCATCGTTGCGTCGCACTCTTGTACGTTCTTATCGTTATGCAGCAAGCATGTAGCGCATTACAAACACAGTACTACACAAAATAAGCCGTAGGTTTGCGGCACAATGCAACATTCAAATATTTCCACCGCCACTATATTGGCAAATCTTAAAATAGATGCTTTAAACCCGATGCAAGAAGCATCGCTTACAGCCAATGCACAGCACGATAATGTGATATTATTATCTGCTACAGGTTCTGGTAAAACACTCGCTTTTATGCTGCCTGTGTTGCCGCTTTTAGATGCTGCCAATAAGAATACACAAGCATTAATAATTGTTCCTTCTCGTGAGCTAGCGCAGCAAATAGAAGAGGTATTTAAGCAAATGGGTACAGGCTTAAAAATTACAAGCTGCTATGGTGGCCACAAGCGTGAAACCGAGGAAAACAATCTCATTCAGCCACCAGCCATTATTGTAGGTACACCAGGCCGCTTGGCCGATCACATTCGTAGAGGCAGCATAACTATAGATACCATTACTACTTTGGTATTGGATGAATTTGACAAATCGCTAGAACTTGGTTTTCAAGACGAAGTGTCTTTTATCATTAGTAGTTTGCCATCTATTAAAAAGCGCATTTTAACATCTGCTACAGAAGCTGTTGACATACCAGATTTTTTAGGCCTAACCAACGCACAGCGCTTAAATTATTTACCTACAGAAAAAGATACGAGCAATAAACTAATAGTACAAAAAGTATTAAGCGCTGATAAGGATAAAATAGAAACATTGTTTAAACTGATATGTCACTTAGGCAATCGTTCTACTATTGTGTTTTGCAATCATAGAGAATCTGTAAATCGAACGAGTGATTTATTGGCAAAGCAAGGCATTAGCAACGAATTTTACCACGGTGCGCTAGAACAGCAAGAGCGAGATAGTGCTTTGTGTAAATTTAGAAATGGCAGTACCAATGTGTTGGTAACAACCGATTTAGCTGCTCGTGGTTTAGACATTCCTAATATTCGCTACATTATACATTATCACTTACCGGCCACAGAAGACGTATTTGTGCATCGCAATGGTAGAACCGCCCGTATGGAAGCAAGTGGTACGGCTATTTTATTATTATCTACAGGCGAAACATTACCAGAATTTATAGACCAAGGCATTGAAGAATTAGTAGTACCAGATAATAGCCCTTTACCAGAAAAACCAAAATGGACCACGTTGTTTATTGCCGCAGGCAAAAAAGACAAGGTAAACAAGATAGATATTGTAGGCTTTTTAGGTAATAAAGGACAATTGAAAAAAGAAGATATTGGCTTAATTGAAGTAAAAGACTTTTTCAGCTTTGTGGCTGTACGTAAAAATAAAGTAGGCGAAGCGCTGCGCTTGATTCGTGATGAACGAATTAAAAACAAAAAAGTAAAAATAGAAGTAGCGAAGTAAATTTATTTACCACATAGACACATAGCGTTTTATGCAAAAAATATTCTTCGTAAAACCTATGTGCCTATTGTGTCTATGTGGTAAAAACTAAACTTTTTTAGGCGGTAAAGCAAAAGCTACAGCTTCATGCTCAAAATGCCCACGATGCGCACCATCGCAAAAAGGTTTGTTTTTAGATAAACCACATCTGCAAATAGATACTAGTTCTCTACCGCCAAGGTCGTACGTATTACCTTGCATATCTACAATTTCAAAGTCGCCTTCTACACGTACCGAGCCATTGTTATTGATGGTTAATTTTGTTGTTGCCATAATGTTTTGTTATTAAAGGTGAAGTGTTTGTTTAGTTAAAATGTCAATTTATTAGCTATTTGCTGCAAGCTAATTTCTGCTGCTTTTGCTGCATAGCTTAGGTTTACAAGTCTGTAGCCTTCGTTCTCAAAACTTTGTTGCGCTTGCTTTACATCTATTATAGTTGCTTGGCCAAGTTGAAAGCGTTGCAATACTAAGTCTAATAATTTTAGCGATAGTTGGTAATTATCGTTCTCTGTTTTTAGTTGCTGTAAAGTATTGGTATAAGATTGATAACTACGCACTGCATTGGCTTCAAAATCTCGTAATAATAAGTCACGTTGTGTTTCTGCGCTTTTGGTATTAATGCTTGCTATTTTTTGCTGACGTTTAAATACGCTACCATTATAAATAGGGATAGCTACATTAAGCCCAATAAATGGTCCATAGCTTTGGTTGAGCAAGGTAAAACCACCAGCAGTTTTGTTGTTGCTAAAGTTAAAGCCAGTATTTGCTCTTACGGTTGGATAACGTTGTGCTGCAGTTTCTTTTTCTATTAAACCATTAATTTTTATTTGCTGCTCTGCAGCCAATACTTCAGGATTGTTTTTGATAGCTGTTTTAATAGCATCAAGGCTAAGGTTATTATTTACCAAAATTGTATCACTAATAAAAATGCTACTATCAGCTTTTGACGACATCAAGTTCAGCAAATCTGTTTTAGCTAAGTCTATAACTAGTTGCTGTGCTTGCTGCTGTTGCATCAAAGCATTTACATCTAATTGTGCTTGATACAAATCAGCATTGTTAGATAAGCCAACATCTCTACGTGTTTGTAAAATGCTCAGCCTTTGTTTTGATACTTCAATAGATTGCGCAATAGTTTTCAGGTAACTCTGTTGTCTTACTACATCGTAGTATTTTGTCATTACGCTAGCAATAGTGCTTTGTATTTGTGCATTTAGTAGCGAACTACTTTGCTGTTGTAATTGCTCTAAACGATTTTTAGTAGCAACTACACGGTAACCATTAAATAATACAATAGTGCCTGTAACACCAGCTGTAAGTACGTTTGATGCAACGCCAGTTTGCTGTGCATTACGAGATGGGTCAGAAAACTTTTGATTGATATTGGTAAGCTGTTCGTTATCGTTGGCCGTAGCGGAAACCGTAGGCAAACCACCTGCAATACCAATATGGTTATTGATGGTATTTACTTCAAGATTGTTTTTAGCTAATTGAATATCGTAGCTGTTTTTTAGTGCCGTGTTTATTGCATCTTGTAGAGTTAACTTTTGCTGCGCTAATGCAGATGCTGTTATAGAAAGCCCCAATAAAACGAATGGTATTTTCTTCATAAAGTGAAGTTATCTTGCATTAACACAGTTAACAATAGTAATTACATCAACGGTTGTTACAAAAGGTATAAAACTGCAAATGCACCTACTTACATGGTTTTTATAGTCAGCCATATAAGTAAGTGCATTTTACAATCAATATTTCTTAGCTTACTAAAGTACCTACATCTTTACCTTCTACCACTTGCAATAAGTTGCCAGGGCGGTTCATGTCAAATACAATGATTGGCATTTTATTTTCCATACAAAGTGTAAAGGCTGTCATATCCATCACTTTTAGGTTTTTGCCTATACAATCTTGGTAAGATAATTTTTCAAATCTAGTAGCTGTAGGATCTTTTTCAGGGTCAGCATCGTAAATACCATCAACTCTTGTACCCTTTAAAATTACATCAGCTTTCATTTCTATAGCACGTAAGCTACCTGCTGTATCTGTTGTAAAATATGGGTTGCCGGTACCAGCACCAAAAATTACTACACGGCCTTTTTCTAAGTGGCGCAATGCTTTTCTACGAATATATGGTTCTGCTACTTGCTCCATATTAATAGCGCTTTGTAAACGGGTATACACACCAATTTTCTCAAGCATAGCCTGCATAGCCATGGCATTTATTACGGTTGCAAGCATACCCATGTAATCACCATGAGCACGTTCTATACCACTATCAGCCTCATTCATACCACGGTAAATATTACCACCACCAATTACAATTGCCACCTGTACACCCATATCGGTAACCATTTTAATATCATGGGCGTATTGTTCTATAATTTTAGGGTTAAATGGATCGCCATTGCGTTGATCGCCTAGTAAAGCTTCACCAGATAATTTTAAAAGAACACGTTTGTACTTAGGTAGCATGAAATTGATTTTTAATTGCTGCAAATAACCCGCTTTTTTGCAGATGTTCCAAGCCTTTATTTATAAAGATGATACCACTAGTTGATATATCTTGCTTGCACGTGTTACTACGCTACCATTACCGTTAATCCATGCTTTATACTTGGATAATCGTGTCATCATTTCAACATATAAGTACCAGATATATCAATGATTTCGTTACTTGATGTTTTGATAATACCATTAATAATCCAACTACTATTATGTTTTATACCATTAATTGTGCCGCCATAATTAATATATGGACCGATAAAAAAGCAAAAACAATAACGCCAGCGTTTAAAAACAGCAATTGTAATTTCATCGTCAGCAATTGAAAAACTCGTTTGTGCTACTGGTATTTGAAAAATAATTTTATCTGACACTTCATCATCAGCAATAGCAGGGTCATCAGGATGAACATAGTTGTATTCAAACACTGTAAAATTACCGCCATTAATGATGTTGCCAGCTGTAGTATCTATTTTGCTATTGTTATAATAGATAAAAGTTTTACTACTTTGATTAAGCTTTTTTTCATCCTCCTTTTTGCTACAGCTATTTGCAAATAGTATAAGGCATAAGCCAACAAGTAGAATTTTGTAAGATGACATAAGTATAATTTTATACAAATGACTTTGAAAACTTCAAAATCATTGCAACCTATCATATTTTGCATAAAAAAGCCACTCTTTGCAAAAAGAGTGGCTTAGGTTAAAGTTGGTGTAACTATTAAATAAACTGAAATAATTCAGATTGATCTCTTCTTACTTTCGCTGCGCTAGCTAAATGGTCGTCTGCTGCACGGTAACCAATAGGCATAATAACTACAGATTTTAAACCTTTGGCTTCTAAGCCTAAAATCTCATCAAATTGTTGAGGGTTAAAACCTTCCATTGGTGTTGCATCTACTTCTTCTGAAGCCGCGGCTGCTAAAGCAGTACCTAGTGCTATATAGATTTGTTTTGAAGCCCAAATTTGTTTTTGTTCTACTGTTAAGTTGCCGATAGAACCATCAATCATTGCTTTAAAACCAGCAAGACTCTCTGTAGAAACGTTGCGAGTTTTAGCAATGTTTTCAATGTAGGCAACTACTTCTTTATCAGTAATATCTGTCCAAGCACAAAAAACTAATAACTGCGATGAAGCAGCAATTTGTGGTTGGTTGTAAGCAGCTGGTGCTAATTTTTCTTTTGTTGCTTGGTCTTCAATTACAAGAATTGTGTACGGCTGTAAACCAAGCGAAGAAGCTGCTAATTGTGTTGCACGAAGAATGTTGTTTACTTTTTCTGCTGGTACTTTTTCACCAGACATTTTTTTGGTAGCATAGCGCCACTTTAATCGTTGTATTAAGCTCATTATATCAATTTTAATGTTTAAACATCAAAACTAGTGCTAAATATCTATATAAAATATTGTAAGTGAGAAAATTTCACATTTCGATAAGAAACGACTGTGTATAATATGTATACGAGGAGCAACCCAAGAAATACTAGGGTTGCAGAAATACAAGATAAAAGAGAATTAATTTTTGTTACAAACAAAAACAAATGGCTTGTGGCTCTTTTCTCTAATAGCTTGCTGAATTAAATGTGGTTTCTGGATGATTTTATATTTATTTACATCAATCACTTCATTAGCAATGCAAAAGCTGTGGATGCTTTCTACGCTGTACAGGAGATTGTTCAATAAATTAATTTCATGTTCCATTGCAGCTTCGCTAACAGAATCATGTTTCATCAAGACAAGCAAATCACGATTTCCAGTTTTCATAACAAAGAGGGGTAACTTTGTTTTAAAATTTAATTATCCAACAATTTTTCTCTCAGGACACATACACTGTTTTTTTGACGCCGATTTTGAAAAAACCTTGCAAGATGCCATGGTAATCAAAATAAATAACATCGAAAGAACAAATAAGTTTATCCTGTTTTTCATAATGGTAATGTAAAATTAATGCAAATGATTGAAAATAAATGTCTAAACGCTAATTTTAATAAAAATTAAAGCAAAAATTAACATACCAATAGTACTTATCGCCCCACTTGACTGGGGTTTGGGTCATGCGACACGTTGCATTTCTATAATAAAAGCATTGTTAAATAGCAATTGCAAGGTGATTATTGCCTGCAATGATGTACAAAAACAGCTTTTACAACAAGAATTTTCAAACCTTTCTTTTTTACACTTACAAGGTTACGATATAACGTACAACAAGCATCCTAAATTGTTGACTTTAAGTATTTTACAACAATTACCAAAAATTGCTACTGCAATTAAAAAAGAACATGCTTGGCTAGATGGCATTATTGATGAACACAAAATAGATATTGTTATCAGCGATAACAGATATGGGTTGTATAGCAAAAAAGCACATTGCATATTTATAACACATCAATTACAAATAAAAGCACCACTAGGTATTGTAGAAAAATTACTGCAAAAAGTTAATTATCAATACATTCAACAATACAATGCTTGTTGGGTACCTGATTTTGAAAACGATAATAATATTGCTGGCACATTATCGCATCCAAAACATTTGCCCCAAATACCGATGCATTACATCGGGCCACTATCTCGCTTTGATGTGGCTATTAACCAAGAAAAAGAATATGATTTTTGCATAAGCCTTAGTGGTCCAGAACCGCAACGCACAGCTTTAGAAAACATTATTTTACAACAAATTGAAAAGCAAAACATAAGCAGTAAAATTGTGCTAGTTAGAGGTTTACCCAAAGCTTTAGAGACACCTATTGTACCAGAAAATGTTACTGTATTTAACCATTTAAATGGTAACGATTTAGGCAATGTGTTTACCAAAAGCAAATATTTGATTTGTAGAAGCGGCTATACAACTTTAATGGAACTATTAGCCATGCAAAAAAAAGCAATTTTAATACCTACACCAGGCCAAACTGAACAAGAATATCTAGCCCAGAAACTGCAACAGCAAGGTTGGTGTTTTAGTGTTACACAGCAAGCGTTTCATTTTGCGAAAACTATAAAAGCAGCTGAAAACTTTCATTATCAATTACCACAAGTTTCGCCAAGCGGCTTACAAGATTTTATTACCGCTTTTATAGAAAATACCATTGGCTAAAAAGGCATCCTTACTTTTGTCGCCTACATGAATACAAAATTTAAAGCTCATATTGCCGTTTTAATCGCTAATTTTTTCTTTGGTGCTTGTGTGGTTGCTGTAAAGCATATTACACCAAGTGTAATGCCACCATTTGCACTAAATGTGGCACGTGTAGGTACTGCATTATTGCTATTTTGGTTACTGCGTTTTTTTAGCGATACAAAAGCTGGTATTGATAAAAAAGACTTACCTCGTTTTATAGTTTGCGGTATTTGTGGCGTAGCTATTAATCAAATATTTTTTATTAAAGGAGCTTCATTATCAAGCCCTATACATGTGTCTCTATTAGCTTTAAGTACGCCTATAGCCATCACCATTATTGCAGCGTGGCTGTTAAAAGAGCAACTTACACGTAATAAAATCTTAGGCTTACTGCTTGGCATAAGTGGTGCTGCTACGCTCATTTTTTCTAGAGTATCTAATGCAGAAGGTAAGGATATGTTTTTGGGAGATTTGTTTATTATTTTAAATGCGGTATCGTACGCATTTTACTTGGTTTTAGTAAGGCCATTAATGGCCCGCTACAGCCCTTTGCATGTAACAAGATGGGTGTTTTTGTTTGGTGCTACCGTTATTTTACCCATAGGCATGAAGGATTTTGCAAACACCAACTGGGCGGCTTTTGAGTTCACACATTGGGTATCGTTATTTTTTGTGGTAATAGGCGCTACGTTTATTGCGTATCTATTTATCGTTTATGGTATCTCTCACCTAGGGCCTTCTATTACAGGCACGTACGTTTACACACAGCCAGTATTTGCAACCATTACAGCCATGGTTTTATTTCATGAACATTTGTCTTTGGTAAAAATATTGGCTGCAGTATTAATTTTTAGCGGTGTGTTTCTTGCCAATAAAAAGCGAGATATTGATACCGTGGTTGACTAAAACTGACTACACATTTTTGGGATAATCAAAGAACCAGAATTCTTTCTTAGCACTTTTAAAATCTGCCCAAGTATCGCAATGCGCCTTCACAGCAAAAATGCCGCAAGTGGGCATGTCATCAATTTGAGTGGTGGTAAGTGTATTGGCAAAATCTGTTACGCCAGGATTGTGTGCAAATAAAGCGGCTGTTTCGATAGTTTTTGGTAAACCTGTAACTACTTTTAAAATGGTATTGGCTGAAGCATTATACAATTCGTCAAACTTTAAAATAGCTTCTTCCTTTTGCTCATAAATAGCGGCAAAATAGGTAGCTGTAGTTAAAGCTCTTACAGCCGTGCTAGATACAAAAGCATCTATGGCAATCTGTTTTTCTAGTAATCGCTTAGCCATCATTGGTGCATCGTTGTGGCCGCGTTCGTTTAATTGTCTATCGTAGTCAGTAAGTGCTGTTAAATCCCAACTACTCTTTGCATGACGAATAATAAGAATGTGTTTCATTTTCAAAGGGGTACTTTACTGCAAAGTACGACCGCTTTTAAGTAAATGCACAATTATGGTTCTATATTTTCAGTAAACAGATATTTGCAAAATGTAAATGAATGCTTACAAATGATCATGATAGTTTACTAAGCACTAGTCTTTAATGCTTTTTCTCTTTTAGTCCACTCAATTAAGCCAGCAACTGCTAGCACTAACAGAACAACGTATTGAACACTTGTAAATACATAACCTTTTACAAAATACAATGGTATAGAAGCTGTGTTGGTTAAAATCCACCAAATCCAACTTTCTACTTTTTTCTTAGCCATTAACCACATACCTGTGTAAGCTGTAGCGCTTGCAAATGCATCGGCCCAAGGAATTGCGCCTGGCGAGAAATTTTGTTTTAGCCAATATAAACAAACGTAGATAACAACATAAAAGGCTGCAAAAATCCCCAGTTGAATCTGCCACTCTTTTGTAGTAGACTTGGTAATATGTACTACCAAATGTTGCTGCGCATCTTTTTTGGTCCATAAAATCCAACCGTAAATGCTCATAATGGTGTAGTAAACATTTACACTTACTTCGCCAAAAAGGCTACCTTTTAAACTAATGTATGTGTAAATAATAGTACTAATAAGCCCTATTGGGTACACTAAAATATTTTCTTTTTTGCTAAAAAATACGCAGGTAATACCAGTAACAACGGCAACAAATTCTAGTAAGGTTGTTTGCTTAATACCTGTAATAAATTCTTGAATAATGGTAGATATATCCACGTAGTTGAGAATGATTAGCCTCAAATATAACAACTGATTATTTGAACAGAATGATTACACCATTTTGTCTTTCGATTAAAGAAAAATAACATAGAGATGCCTAATAGCTTGCAATGATTGTTTACCTTGGCTCTTTAATTTATTTCAAACCAATAAACAAAACAATTATGATACGTCACGCATCAGCTGTATGGAACGGCAGCGGTAAAGAAGGTAATGGTAACTTAACTACCCAAAGCACCACGCTTAACAAAACACAATATTCATTTAACTCTCGCTTTGCAGAAGGTGTAGGTACTAACCCTGAAGAACTTGTGGCAGCAGCACACGCAGGTTGCTTTACAATGAAGTTGAGTTTTGTAATTGGTGAGGCAGGTTTTACACCAGAAACACTAGAAACCAAATGTGAGTTAACGTTTGAAAATGGTGCTATTACCAAATCGCACTTAATTGTAACTGCAAAAGTGCCAGGTATTGATAACGATGCTTTTCAAGCGGCGGTAAAAAATGCTGAAGCAAATTGCCCAATTTCTAAATTGCTGAACACAGCTATTAGCAGCGAAGCAACTTTACTGTAAAAGTATTGATAAGAACACCGATAACTCAGATAGAAATTTATGACTAATCTATTTGTGTTATCGGTGTTTCTTTTTAAATAAATGCAGAAAAATCAGTTTTATCTTTCAGAATCTGCGTCATCTGTGTTGCTATTCTTTTTCTAAAAAGCGATATCCAATTTCAATCTATCTCTTAATTCTTTTACCAAAGGATATTGCTCTGCAATACGCTCAAACTTTTGCTTACCATTTAGCTGAAAATGCAAAGGCACATCTTCTTTTTCACCTTCTTCAATAATAAAATTGAACATTACCATACGGTTGTGGTATTTGCGTTGCAAAAAGTCAAGCATCATCGTTTTCTCTTGCTCAATAAATTTTTGCTGTAACGAGCTATCAACAATTACATTAAACACACTATCGTTTTCTATTACCAGTTTGGCGGTATTAAACGCATTTACCTGCGAGTGTTTGTTTTCTTCTTTTAGTTTATCGGCATAATAGTTCCAATGGCCTTGCAATGTTTCTATGCTTAGTGGTATTGGGTCTTCAACTTCTTGAATACTATATCTATCACCATATTTTTCACGCAATACATCTAGCACACTTTTTTTAGATGAGCCATCTGTAAGATTGCTTGCGCCAAAGCTTGGTAATGGTTGATAGCTAGTTGCTGGTTGGTAATTATTGGTTACAGGTTGCAGGTTACTCGCTGCTGGTATTTCGGTTGATGGTCTACGGTCAACAGTCGGCTGCATTTCTATCGTCTGTGGTCTATCGACTATCGACGGCTTCACATCTAGCTGAATATACAACTTAGGCTCAGCAGGTTTACTAACGCTTGTAGCTTGTTTTATTTGTATAGAACTTACAGGCTTGGTTTTAATAGCTATTGGTCCATCAGCTCGTTTTTTTTTTACTAAGCCGCTATCGCCCATAGACATTTCAATGGCTTGCTGCAAAAAGTTGAGCTTAATGATTACCAACTCTACGTGCAAGCGCTTATTGCGAGCCATTTTAAAGTTTACTTCGGCCTCGTTGAGTATGTTTAATGCGCTTACCAAATAGCCTGCATTTACACTAGCTGCGGTAGCTACATATTTTTCTTGCATACCTTCTACCACATCAAGTAGCTTTACTGCACGAGCATCTTTACACACCAAGATATTGCGAATAAATTCTGCAAAACCGTTTAGCACCAAATCACCTTCAAAACCCTTTCTATTAATTTCATCGTATAGCAACATACCGCCTGCCATATCTTGTTTTAGTAAGGCTTCTAGCAGCTTAAAGTAATAGTCGTGGTCAAGAATATTAAGGTGCTCAAGTGTGTTTTGGTAGTTCACTTCACCATTGGTAAAGCTTACTATTTTATCCAAAATACTCAATGCGTCACGCATACAACCTTCGCTTTTTTGCGCAATAATTTGCAACGAAGCTTTATCGGTTTGTATGGCTTCTTTGTCTACAATTTCTTGTAAATGTTCAACGGTATCGTTAGTTGTAATACGCTTAAAATCAAATATTTGGCAGCGACTTAAAATGGTCGGTAAAATTTTGTGCTTTTCTGTAGTAGCCAATATAAAAATGGCATACGGTGGCGGTTCCTCAAGTGTTTTTAAAAATGCGTTAAAGGCACTCGTACTCAACATGTGCACCTCATCCACAATATACACTTTGTATTTACCAGCTTGTGGCGCAAAACGTACCTGTTCTACTAGGCTTCTTATATCATCAACCGAGTTGTTACTAGCAGCATCTAACTCATGAATATTCATAGACGTACCTGCATCAAACGATACGCAGCTATTGCAAGTGTTACAAGCTTCGCCTTCAGGTGTTTGATTGGTGCAGTTGATGGTTTTGGCTAAAATTCTAGCACAAGTAGTTTTACCCACACCACGTGGCCCACAAAACAAAAAAGCATGTGCTAATTGATTGTTTTTAATGGCATTTTTTAGTGTAGTGGTAATATGACTTTGCCCAACAACTGTATTAAAGTTTTGGGGTCTGTATTTACGTGCTGAAACAATAAATTTATCCATAAAAAAACATCGGTACGAAAATGTCAAATGTAGGCTAAAAAAACGTGTAACTAGAAACTTGCAACTTGTAAATTTTTCTTCTACCTTTATAAAAACAGACGTAAAATGGTAAGCAAAATTTCTGCAGGTATTAAAGTAAGCGTAGAAGTGTACTATCAGCCAGATTATAGTAACCCATTGAACAATGAGTTTATGTTTGCCTACCGCATTACCATTGAAAATAGCAATGCGTTTGCTGTAAAATTATTAACCCGCCACTGGCATATTTTTGATAGCAATGGCGAACAAAGAGAAGTAGAAGGTGAAGGTGTTGTGGGGCAGCAACCAGTTATTACAAGCGGCCAACAATTTCAATATAGTAGTGGCTGCAACTTACGCACCGAAATGGGTAAAATGCACGGTACGTATACCTTAGAAAATCTAAATACCAAACAACGTTTTAAGGTAAATATTCCTGCTTTTCAAATGATTGTGCCAACAAAGTATAATTAGTTATTCATAACCACATAGACATATAGCCACATAGCAAATTGCTTATAACTTGCTTTAGATAGTGTAGCATTTGATCAATATTATTTTAAGAAAATCCTCTGTGCCTTTGTGTCTATGTGGTGAAGTTTTCCTATGGTTTATACCTTGCCTCATCAAATATTTTTCTAGCTGGCGTAGCCAACAATTGTTGCAAAGTGATTTTGTCGTTTTTCGCTGCCCATTTTTTCACTATTTGCCAGCCTACAAATTGCCCAATAAAACCTGGTGCGGTGGTATTAATTTCTGGTGTGTTAGGCCCGTCGTTTAGGTAAGGATTGGTTTTGTTGGGATCTGTTTCGTACAGCAAATTATTCTCAATAAAAAATGCCCAAATATTGCTCTCGTTTTTGTAGCAAGTAGCCAATTGTTCTTTCGTGTAGCCTGTTTTTAACGTATCATCTGCATTGGGTAAAAATGCATCTAGCAAGTATAAGCGCTTGCCAGCTTCTACCATTTGTTCTACCAAAGGCTTAGCACTATTTTGTCTTGGGTAAATGTCATCTACCACATTTTTTAGGCAATTAACCGGTATATAATCTGGTGTAAAACGCCTAGATACATAAGCAGGATACAAACCTTGAAAAGCCTCAGTTTGGTACAGCGAATATTGATTACCCATGTACAATTGCAAGCCTACCGCTAGGCCATCTTGCGTAATAATATTGCCATAGCTATTAATAGGGCCAACAAACGTAATTAACTGCTTAGGTAACGGATATTTAGGAAAATAATAGTGTACAAATTGCAAGCCTTGCTGCACTTGCTGCGCTATTGGGGCAAAGTTTTTAAAAATAATCTGTGTAGAATCGTACAAAGGTTTGTAGCTAGTGGTAAAAGCCACCACATCTTTTCTAGCACTATCTACATTGTTATGTGTGCCTAAAATATTGTACAAAAAATCTTGCGTAAAGCCAGGATAAGTAGTGTGTAGTTGTTGTAACGACGCATCAATATTGGTAGTATCTACCTTAAAAAAAGCCTGTTCAAAACGAGTGGTTTGTAAGTCAACTTTTATAGCGCTTACATCAGGTACTTTTTTTTTAGAGCCACAAGCTGCCAACAGTACAGCCATTGCCAAAAGCGTTTTCTTCATGGTGCGAATTAAGGGTAAAGTTTCACACAAAGCTACAAAGTAGGTAAAGCACACAAAGTATTTGGTATTTACTTAACAAGAAGCGTGAGACGATTTGCTTTGTGTGCTTTATGCAAAACTGTTTATCCCCTTGTATAGCCCCATTCTCTTGCAACGTTTTCGTAAGTGTCAGGATAGTTACCTTCTAGCAAGCGCAGAATACTTTTTAATGCTTTGCGCACCTCTGCCAATAGTGTTTTCTTTTGCCCCACAAGGCCACTGATGGCTTGTAAATTAGCTTTACTAAGTTTTAATGCTGCTTTATAATCTGCTTTAAGCTGTGTCCAAAAGGCAGTGCCGTATTCTTTATCGCCCAAGCCATCTGTTACAATAGCTGGTAGCAATAGGTCAAAGCTTTTAAGGCGGTCATCTCTATCTGCTGGCAATACATAGTTGCTACCCTGCTTTACAATGCCAAATCTTGGATATTGCTTTTGCGCAGCAACCTTGCCATCGTATTTATCTTGCAAATACAATTTTAGTTTTTCTATCCCTTTTTTCACTTTAGCATCTAATGTTTCAAGCGATGCAGCTTGTGGCGTTACATTACCACCCGATGCATTTCTTTTACCCATAATTAGCCCAAGGTCTTGCACATCTTTAGCAAAGGCAGGTTGGGTTTTCCAAAAGCACACAAGTTGCGGTACGGTAGCCCATTTAGCACTTACTGCATCGGCTACATCCCATAGTTTGCCCTCATCGCTTGGTATCAAACTTTTTTTACTAGTTGAGGTACTTGTGCTAGGTGTAGTGCCACCACCTGCGGCGGCATCTGGACTTAATAAAAACTTTCTGCTCATAATTACTAATGTTTAATTGGTTATAAATAGTTAGTACTAAAATAGAACAGAAAATAAATATAAGCAAAGGTCGAAGCCTTGTATTTTTAAATTTGTGGATAATTTTAACATCATTTTCCCACTTTCTTAAAAAAAGAGGGCATTTTGAAACTAAAATGCTCAGTTATTTTAAAAAAGAGCTTGTTTTACTTTCATTATGCCAGCTTATTTAAAATAACTCCCCATTTAAAAAAAATTATGAACTCTTTTTTGAAATAAGCGGCTGTAAAGGAAATAAAAGGTGGTTTTTTTGGAAAAAGAAGGGGTGAATTATTACTTGAAACGAATTTGTAAATTCAGTTTAAAATAGAATTTTCCATCTACCGAATAAATTTTTCCAAATTCATGTCTTGAGCTGCTTGCAGTTTCAAGTTTTGTATTCTTAAATAAGTAGTTTTCAAAAGCATTTCGATTGTAAATATGGTAGCATAAAACATCGCCATCTTCTTTCACAATTAAATACCCGCCTGTTGCATCATAAATACCAGACCAAACTGAGGCTGGCATCATGCCTAATGCAACGTCTGTTAGAAATCTTTTTATTTTATACTCATAAAAAGCATGAGCAAATTGTTTATCAAAATTGAGAAGATTATCCTCATTAACTTTATGCACAATATCTAAAGTTGAAGTCAATGGTGAAGCAAAAAAAATCTTCAAGACATCACTAAGAATATTTGGTAAAAGACTATCGATTAAGATTAGGTTATTTTGGAAAATCGAATTTTCAAGACTTACAAACTTTAGAACCCCACCTTGATTTGTAACAAATTCTATCCTATCTTTTATTTTACTTCTAGTATCGATGGAATTAATTTTCTCTATTTCTAAATCGTTAGGCTTGTAGTCTAATATTTCATAAATAAAATTTGTTGACTTACCTGCGTTTAAAAGTGTTGAATCGTTTCCCAACTGAGATTTAATACTGAAACCAAGTTCAACGTTTTGATTTAATCTTAAATCATGTACAACGATTACAATGTCTGTTTTCTTGGTAGATTTAGCTTTTACTGTGTGACAATTAATATTTTTAAAAAAGTCCTCTAGTTCAGGAAACTTGAAAGTGCTTTTTGATGATTTAATTTCTTTTAAGAGATAGGTAGCATTTGTTTGAAATATGCTTATTGGCATTTCAATTTTTTTTTCTCCATCTGAGACAAACACTAAATCACCTGATAATTCATATTCAAAGTTACCACCACTCTCTGCACGTATTATTTTGATTATAGGGTAAAAAAGCTCTTCAACTTTATTCAAATCTGCGTCACCAGTAAATAATTTTTTATCTGAAATGAGTTTTAATAGAGCGTATAATTCACTCCATTCGCCTTTATTTCCAACTAACATATTTTTTCTATTATTTTTCTTGCAGTAGCTTCAATTGCAGGAACAGCAACCGAATTTCCAAACTGTTTGTAAGCGGATGCATCTGCAACAGGAATTACGAAATTTTCTGGAAATCCTTGTAATCTTGCCCATTCTCTTGGTGTCATTTTTCTTATTCCTTTTCGATTAACCTCGCCCTTTATATGGGTTGTAGGCGTATAATCAGTTATTCGATTATCAATAACTAAATTTCTTTCTCTTCCCATGCCACCAACAACTATTGCATTAGCGATACCACTATCAGCGATTATTTCAAAACCAAAACCATTGCCTTTATCCTCATGCCTCGCTTTATGATTTTCTAATGTTTTTAAATATTGATTAGATAAATAGTACTTCGTTGGAACAACATTAGACTCTTTAATATCAGCAAAGGAAACTTTCTTTTCTATAGGTGTAGGGTAGTCAAATTCAGTAATTCCCAAATCTTTTCTAAATCCAACGATATAAATGCGTTCACGATTTTGTGGAACACCAAAGTCCTTTGCATTTATAATTTTAGGTTCAGGAACAAAATAATTTAAATCGTCTCTTAACACTTCTAAAATTCTTTTAAGAGTTGCGCCTTTGTTATGACTTCTTAAACCTTTTACATTCTCAAGAAAAAATGCTTTTGGTTTTCTTCTTTTAATTATTTCAGCAACCTCAAAAAAAAGTGTCCCTCGTGTATCCTCAAATCCAGCTTTTCTACCAGCAATAGAAAATGCTTGACAAGGAAATCCAGCACACAATAAGTCAAAATCTTTTGGTACATACGATTTAACCTCTTCTTTTGTTATATCACCAAAAGGGGTTTCACCAAAATTTGCCTTGTAAGTTTTCTTTGCATCTTTATCCCACTCGCTAGTAAATATGCATTTACCACCAAGATTTTGCATCGCAATTCTAAACCCTCCTATTCCTGCAAATAAATCTATGAACTTAAATTTTGGCTTTGTGGTTGGTAAAAAGGGCACATCAAAAGTTTCAAAAATGCCGTATTGGAGAGCTTCTTCTGCGGCGATATTTGTTATTTCTTGTTCGGGATACTTACGCTGAAGTAACTCTTTTGTAAACAATACTGCATCTGGTTTATAAAATTTAGAAACCCCGTTTGTATTGTTATGTAGAAAGTGAGTAATAACGGCTTCTTGGTTATTTTCTGGTTCCACAATTCTAATTTTAAATTGCTTACCACTAATTTCTTCCAGTGATATTTTATCTTTAAACTGCATCAATTTCTGTTTCATCGTTATTGCGGCAATGTAATGAATCTTTCAATTTTAATTTCTGTTTTATCGAAGATTTGAAAATACAAAATTTGTTAAGTAAGTGTTCCTGCCTCGTTTTCCTAAATTTGCCCCATGAAAATCTTCCTCGCACAGCAGAATTATCATATTGGCAACTTCGACAATAATACCGCAAAAATTATTGAGGCTATTAACCATGCAAAAGCACAACAAGCTGACTTGATTGTGTTTAGCGAAATGAGTATTTGTGGCTATCCTGCTAGAGATTTTGTTGAGTTTAGCGACTTTATAAATAAATGTTACGCCGCTATCGATGAGATAAAACAACATGCCGATACTATTGGTGTGTTGGTGGGTGCGCCTGCACGTAATCCTCATGTAAAAGGGAAAGATTTGTTTAACGCTGCTTTCTTTTTGTACGAGCAAAAAATAATAGCCGAAATTCATAAAACCTTATTACCTACTTACGATGTGTTTGATGAGTACCGCTACTTTGAACCTGCATACGAGTGGCAGATTGTTGAATTTAAAGGCAAGCGTTTGGCAGTAACTATTTGCGAAGACATTTGGAATCTTGGCGACAATCCTTTGTACCGCATTTGCCCAATGGACGAGCTAATAAAACAGCAGCCCGATGTGATGATTAACCTAAGTGCTAGCCCTTTTGATTATACCCACGATGAAGATAGAAAGGCGGTAATTAAAGCCAATGTACAGAAGTACAAACTGCCAATGTTTTACTGCAATGCAGTAGGTAGCCAAACCGAAATTGTGTTTGATGGCGCTAGTTTAATTTTTGATAAAGATGCCAATTTGTGTAAGGCGTTTCCTTTGTTTATAGAAGCAGTAGATGGTGTGGTATTAAATGATGATGGCACCATAGATGCAGCTATTATTGAGCCTGCCGATAGATTGCCTAACAAAGAATTAAACCCTGCAACGCTTGATGAAACCTTGAACATCGCTCAGATATACGATGCGTTGATATTAGGCATTAGAGACTATTTTAAAAAAATGGGTTTTACAAAAGCGATATTGGGCAGTAGCGGCGGTATCGATTCAGCTGTGGTATTAGCACTTGCTTGCGATGCTTTAGGTAGCGAGAATGTGAGAGCTATTTTAATGCCTTCGCCTTATTCTACAGAACACTCTGTAAACGATGCTGTTGCACTGAGTAAAAACCTTAACAACCCATACGACATCATTCGCATCAATGAAGTGTACGAGGCATTTTTAACTACCCTAAAACCTATTTTCAAAGACTTACCATTTAGCCTAGCAGAAGAAAATATGCAAAGCCGCAGCCGCGGTAATTTGTTAATGGCAATAGCGAATAAGTTTGGTTACATCTTGCTAAACACGTCTAACAAAAGCGAATTGTCTACAGGCTATGGTACATTGTATGGCGATATGGCGGGCGGTTTGGGTGTATTGGGTGATTGTTACAAGTTGCAAGTGTATGCTTTGGCTAAATACATTAACCGAGAGAAAGAAATTATTCCCAACCACATTATTACGAAAGCACCAAGTGCAGAATTACGTCCAAATCAAAAAGATAGCGACAGCCTGCCTGACTATGAAGTACTTGACAAAATCTTGTTTCAATACATAGAAAAACGCCTAGGGCCAGTAGAAATTAAAGCGCAAGGTTTTGATGCTGCATTGGTAGATAGAGTTATTAAAATGGTGAATACGAATGAGTATAAACGCAACCAGTTTTGCCCAATTATTCGTGTATCGCCAAAGGCTTTTGGTGTAGGTAGACGCGTACCAATTGTAGGTAAATATTTAAGCTAACAAGTTTAGATTTAGTGGAACAGTTTCCTAAAGTTCGTAAGTAACCACAACCATAAAGGCATTAACACAATCACTATTTGTAAGGCAATATTATTGGTAAAACTGAAGACTAAAATGTTGATCAACAAGTAATAGAAAGGATATAAAAGAAACAATACACCAAACAACACAGAATCATAAAACACACTCTCGCTTGTTTTTTGTTGTACTATTTTTTTTACTGGAAAATATAATGCTGCATGTAATAGAAAGCCAATAACAGCAGGCAATAGCAGTAATATTTGTATTAGTACTTGATTAATTGTTTTAGGTAAAGTTGCTAGTTGATAAGTAGCTTGTAAATTTCGTAAATCTGCAATAGCTGTAGCAGGTGAATGGATGAATTGCTTGTGCTTAGCAATAAGCGTTTGTACTAATGGTTCATTATCATTTGCCAATAACATGCCGTTGATTAAACGCTTGGTAAGTAAGCTATTAAACTGTTGAATTTTCTCACCTTCATTTGTAGTAAAAACAACATCTTGTTTGCTAATAATCTCACCAATATGAACCACTATTTGCTTACCAAATTGTGTAAATGACTGATAGTTGACACTAACAGGTAAAATGCGAAAATCGTTGCCAATGCTTGGTTCGGTCCATGCTTTAAACGCAATACGAGCGGTACCTTTCTTTAAAGGTTGTAATTGCCAACCATGTTTAGATATGCCTTCTGAAAAAATTAGCACAATACCACCTTGTAGCAATATTTGGTGGCAACTGTCAAAGGTTTTGTCGTTTAATGATAAGTATTCACGGCCTTCGCTTAGCCTATAAATAGGTAACATTTTTAGAGCCTTCAAAATCTTATTGGTAAATGCATATTTAAAAGCATCACCTCTTGCCAAATAGTAAACAGGTTGCTTAAACAGACTACCAATAATAATCGCATCTAAAAAGCCATTAGGGTGATTACAAGCCAATAACAACGGGCCTTTACTTTGTAAAGCCGCTTTATTAGACACAGTAATATTTGCACAAAAAATGCGCAAGCTTACACGAATAACAAATTGCAAAACATAATACAACAATGGAATAATGATTTGGCTAAAAATAACTGAAACAAGTAGTTTAACCGCAAAGTACACAAAGAAGCAAACGCAAAGAACAATATAGAGATAACACTACTTTGTATTTTCTCTGCAAAAAATCTTTGCACCCTTTTTGGTTAGTAAAAAATTGTCTTCTTCACAAGTATGCGTTATTTTTACTAAGTTATGGCAACCGAAATCAACCAACTATTTCAATTAGCAGCAGATTATATACAGTTTACCAATGAAGCTATTTTTTTAACAGGTAAAGCAGGTACTGGTAAAACCACTTTTTTAAAATACATTAAAGAAAATAGTGGCAAGCAAAGTGCAGTAGTTGCACCCACAGGCGTAGCTGCTATTAATGCTGGCGGCACTACCATTCATTCTTTTTTTCAATTGCCCTTTACACCATTTGTACCTAGCCCAATAAAGGGCAATTTCGATTTAAATTTTGATGCCCAACCACAAAACAAAAGAGACGTTGTTTTAGATAAGCACCATTTGCTTGGCCGTATAAAAATTAACCGTGAAAAGCGTGATATTATTCGTCAGCTTGAGTTGTTAATTATAGATGAAATAAGCATGGTGCGCTGCGATACTTTAGATGCAATTGACACCGTCTTACGCCATATACGTGGCAGGCAATACGATGCCTTTGGTGGTGTACAAGTATTGCTCATAGGCGATTTGCACCAGCTACCGCCAGTAATACCAAATGAAGAATGGGCCATGCTAAGTCAATTTTACGATAGCCCTTATTTCTTTAGTAGTCGTGTGGCACAGCAGCAACCACCTGTGTACATTGAGTTAGAGAAAATTTACCGCCAAAGTGATACTGTTTTTATTGATGTACTGAACAAAGTACGCAATAATAAAATGGATGCTGAAGCCATGAACAAGTTGCAAACACGCTATCAACCAAACTTTACTACAAGTGAAGATGATGGCTATATTGTTCTTACCACACACAATAAAAAGGCCACAGATATTAACCAACAAGGCTTACAAAATTTACCCAACAGACTCATCACTTTTAAGGCTTTTATAGAAAAAGATTTTAGCGACAAAGCGTTTCCTGCTGAAGAAAACCTACAACTAAAAGTAGGTGCACAAGTCATGTTTATTAAAAATGACAAAGAGAAAGTGCGCCGTTACTTTAATGGTAAAATAGGTATTGTAGAAAAGATAGATGATGACATCATTTACGTGCAATGCAAGGGTGATGCTGAGCCGATAAAAGTAACTAAAGAAAAATGGGAAAATATTAAGTATACGCTTAACCAAACCAATCAACAAATAGAGGAAGAAGTAATAGGTTCATTCACGCAATATCCTTTGCGATTGGCATGGGCTATTACCATTCATAAAAGCCAGGGATTAACGTTTGAAAAAGCTGTAATAGATGCTGGTGCTGCATTTGCGCCTGGTCAGGTGTATGTGGCTTTAAGTAGATGTACTAGTTTAGAAGGCTTGGTGTTGCAAAGTTTAATTACCAATAATAGCTTGTTTACCGATGAACGTATTTTAGCTTTTGCCAAAACAAAAAGCAATGCTGCTGCCTTGCAAAACAACTTGCTACTAAGTAAGCAATTGTATCAAGAGAAAATTATAGCCGACTTATTCAATTTTGATAAAGCAGTAAGCCATATTGAAGATGTATTGAAATTATTAGAAGAACATGGTGGCTCGTTTAATGAAGATGCATTGCCTTGGGTAAATGAAATTGCTGAGCGATTACGCAGTATTCAGCAAGTGGCAAGCAGGTTTCAAATACAGTTACAGCGGCTGTTTATGGGTAATGATGTGTTGGCCATAAATGAACGTATAATAAAAGCTGCGGCTTACTTTTTAGAGCACTTGCATTATTTGTTACAAACCCTACCACAATCGCCTGCGGTTACAGATAGCCGCAATTATGCACAAGAATATTACAACGATATTAAAGCCTTACACGCTGAAATTTATGCCAAGTTTCAGTTGATAAATACATGTAAAGAAGGCTTTAATATGCAAGTATATCAGCAGCATAAAATAAACTTGCAAATACCCGATATCAACATCAATGCTTATGCTGGTGCGGTGTACAAAAAAGTAGATACACCGCATCCTATTTTGTACAAGCAATTACGTGAACTACGTGATGAGATTTGTACCTCAGAAGATATACCTATTTATTATGTGGCTAAAAGCGAATCGCTGGAAGAAATGTCTAAGTATTTGCCACTTGATGAGAAAGATTTGAAGCTGATTAATGGCTTTGGCGAAGCCAAAATTGAAAAATATGGGCAACAGTTTTTAACCATCATACAAACCTATTGTAACGCTAAAAACTTGCAAACTTTAATACACGAGAAGAAGCCTAAGAAAGAGAAAAAAGAAAAACAGGCCGATACAGAAAAGTTGAGTTCTAGTGCACAAACATTAGCACTTTACAAACAAGGCTTATCAGCTGGTGAAATTGCCGAACAACGTGCCTTAGCAGTAAGCACAGTGGAAGGTCATTTGGCGCAATTGGTGGCTAGTAATGAGGTAGATGTATTTACCCTAATGCCTAAAGAAAAGGTAATGGCTGTGGTAGAAGCTATTAATACTTTAGATTCTCAAGCTGCAGGTGCTTTAATGACGCATTTGGGCAACAATTATTCGTACTCTGAATTGCGTTATGGCATTAATTATTGGAAGTATTTGCAAACGCAGAAAACAGTTTAGTTCTCACTTATCGTTTTACATTTGCGCCCTTATGATTATTGCAATCAACACTATACAATTACAAACCAGTACCATCAATTTTGATGTAGATTTTTTGGTAGAACTAATGCTGCACAAGGCGAAGCAAGAGCCAGATAATCAATTTGTGTTTATTGTAAATACCCCTGTTGAAGCGTCTGCATTGCCTACTAATTGCACTACAGAACTGGTACGAAAAGAGCCTGCTTCTACTAACAGTTTACTGTTGTTTAGTACTGTTACACTACCTGCGTTGCTTAAAAAGCTAAAGGCAGATATGGTGTTTCAAGTAGCAGGTTATGGTTGTATTTCTGGCAATGTGCTGCAGGTAGTATTTGTAAATACAACCTTGTCTATTAAGGCTCTGGTGGTAAAGAAATCTTTGCAAAAAGCCAGTAAAATTGTGGTTGGTTCTGAAATATTACAGAACGATTTATCTACTGAAAGTAAAATTCCAAACCCGATAGCTATCGGGTCCAAATTCCAAATTATACAAGGTGCTTCACATGCCATATTTAAACCACTTAATTATATTGAAACCAATGTGGTAAAAGATGGCTATGCAGATGGTAGAGAATATTTTTTAGCGGTAGCTAGTGTTTTTACATTTCATCAATTTATCAATTTGCTAAAAGCCTTTTCTGCCTTTAAAAAATGGCAAAAGAGTAGCATGAAGCTGTTGGTAATAGGCCATATTGCAGATTATAAAAACCAACTGAGCGAGAAAATAGCAACCTATAAGTATAGAGAGGATGTTGAATTGCTAGAAAGTGAGCCGCTAGATGTAGAGGCCAAACTATTTGGTGCAGCTTATGCTGTGTTATCGCTTGTTAATCAGTCACAGTATCATTTGCCCATTTTACAAGCCTTTCAGGCAAATGTGCCAGTTATTTGTTTAGAAAATAACAGTTTTAGCGAAGCCATAAACAACGCAGTGCTTACTGTAGCAAAAGACGATGTAGAGACTATTGCCAATCATATGAAGTTGCTGTATAAAGATGAAAATTTGCGAAGCCAAAAAATAGCCGCAGGCCAAGCATTGTCAGAATTATATACTTACGACAATGCTTATCAGCAATTGCAAAAGGGTGTAGCATCAGCTGTTTTGTAGTGGTATAGGCTTAAAATCTGTTTAAATACATTACTGAGGCATGCTTATTTTTGCCGCTTCAAAAAATAGACACATGAAATCAACTATTACCGTAGAAGTTACCTTAGATAAGGACAAAGTGCCTGAAAGTATTAATTGGACGGCCACAGATAGCAATGCAGATATGATGCAGAAATCTAAAGCCATGATGCTTGCTTTTTGGGATGGTGAAGATAAAAGCGCTATGCGCATAGATCTTTGGACAAAAGAAATGATGGTTGATGAAATGGCTGACTTCTATTTTCAAACATTTATGTCTATGGCCGATACATTTGACCGTGCCACGCATCAACATGAATTGGTAAATGAGATGAAAGCATTTGCCAAAGATTTTAATAAGAAGTTTAGAGAAATACAATTGAAGGAAAACAAGGGATAACTTAATTAGTTTGAAGTTGAACGTTTGGTGTTTTAGTTAATCATTTACATTTTACAATATAAATAATACGATATGAGCTTAGAAACACAAGTAATGGACCTAATGAAAGATGCCATGAAAGCGAAAGATGAAGGCACTTTGCGTGGTTTAAGGGCTATAAAAGCTGAAATTATAAAAGCCAAAACAGAACCAGGCGCAGGTGGTGTCATAACAGCAGATGGGGAATTAAAACTATTACAAAAGTTAGTAAAGCAACGTAAGGATAGTTTAGAAATATACGTGCAGCAAAATCGTGCAGACCTTGCTACAAAAGAAAGCGAAGAGATTGCTGTAATAGAAAAGTTTTTACCACAACAATTAAGCGAAGAGGCTTTAAAAGCTGTAGTAGCTGAAATTATTACAACCGTAAGTGCTAGCTCACCAGCAGATATGGGTAAAGTAATGGGCGTTGCAAGCAAGCAGTTAGCTGGAAAAGCTGAAGGCAAAGCCATTTCAGCAGTGGTAAAAGAATTATTGAGTAAATAGAAACAGTTTGGGGTTTTAAGTTTGGAGTTATTGATGATTCTTCAAACTTCAAACTATTAAACTATAAACTGCTGTTATGCTCATCGATATTTTGTTTTTAATACTAATGCTATCTGCGGCTTATAAAGGGTACACACGTGGCTTTATTGTATCTGTAGTGTCGTTGGTGGCAATTATTGTGGGCTTAGCTGCTGCGGTAAAATTATCAGCTGTTGTGGCCGTTTGGCTAGGCAAAACAGTAAATATTGGTAGCCAGTGGTTACCATTTTTATCGTTTATTCTAGTAATGGTAGCAGTAATATTGGCATTGCGATTAGTGGCCAATATTTTACAAAAAAGCGTAGAACTATTGTTAATGGGTTGGGCCAATAAGCTAGGCGGTATTTTATTTTACGCCATTATGTATACGCTTATTTATAGTCTTATTCTGTTTTATGCTAGCAAGCTTGGTATCATTCAGCAAAGTACTATTGATGCTTCTAAATGTTACGCTTTTGTACAGCCACTAGGTATTAAAGTAATTGAAGGCTTTGGCTATCTTATACCTATATTCAAAAATGTATTCATGCAGCTAGAGTCATTTTTTAGTATAGTTGGCAAAAAGGCGCAAGTATAAACTTGCAATGCGTAATTGTTACTGTAAAACAATAACTTAGCGCTCATGAGTGTTACGATTGTATTAACTGTTTTTCAGAAACAATTTTTTAATGCTCGTTTTTGCGTTTATTTGTAGCCATTGCTAAAATTCTGCTTGCTTTAGAAAATACGACATGAGTTATACTATACAACAACAGGACAAGTTTAAATTTATAGAAGAAGGCGAGGGAGAACCGCTATTGCTACTGCATGGCCTATTTGGTGCATTAAGCAATTTTGCAGATTTAGTTGACAATTTTAAAACACGCTATAAAGTAATTGTGCCATTGTTGCCATTGCTTGAATTGGATATTTTTCATACTACGGTAAGTGGTTTATCTAAGCATGTGCATGCTTTTATAGAAGCTCGTGGCTATACAAGCATAAATTTATTAGGCAATTCATTGGGTGGTCATATTGCACTAGTTCACACATTAAAACATCCTGAAAAAATAAAATCATTAACCCTTACTGGCAGTTCTGGTCTTTTCGAAAACGGCATGGGCGATAGCTATCCAAAACGTGGTGATTATGAGTACATTAAAAAGAAAGCAGAGCTTACTTTTTACAATCCAGCACTGGCAAGCAAAGAATTGGTAGATGAGTTGTTTGAAATTACCACCAATCGTTTAAAAGTAATAAAAATTATAGCGCTAGCTAAAAGTGCTATTCGCAGCAATTTGGGTGAAGAATTAAACCAAATAAAGCAACCAACCTTACTTATTTGGGGAAATAATGATACTATTACACCGCCATTTGTGGGCAAAGAGTTTCATAAATTAATTCCTAATAGCGAGTTGCATTTTATAGATAAATGTGGCCACGCACCTATGATGGAAGTACCAGAAGAGTTTAACGCCATTCTTGACAATTTTTTAAGTAAATTAAAGGTTCCTGCTGCATCAAATTTGTAGTTAGTTTGTCTATCATTGTAAGCAATCTATTATTCATGCTAGCATCACAACTTATTCAGCAAACATTTCCATCGCTACAACTTACCGATAAGGCAGGCTTTGCACTACAGTTGATGGAGGATTATGATGTACAACATTTACCCATTATTACAGAAGATAAATTAATAGGTCTTGTAGCCAAAGATGATTTACTAGATGAAGATGAAGCTACCGTATTGCTAGCCCTAGAAGATAGATTTGTAAAAGCGGCAGTTAAAAAAGAGGAATTTATTTTAACTGCGCTAAAGCTAATGGCCGAGCATGAAATTAGCATTTTACCTGTAGTTACAGAGCAAGATGAATTGGTAGGTTGTATATCTCAAAACATTTTACAACAACACTTAGCGAATTTTTTAGGTACGCAAGAGCCGGGCGGTATTATTGTTTTAGAAGTAGAAAGGCGTAATTTTTCCTTCGGCGAAATCAGCCGATTGGTAGAAACCAACGATGCATACATAACCCAACTTAATAGCTATACCGAAGCCGAAACGGGTTTGGTAATTGTGTCTATTAAAGTAAATAAGGTGGAAATTAGCGATATCTTAGCCACATTTCAGCGCTACGATTATGTGGTAAAATATTATTTTGGCGAAGAGCAATTTGCCAACGAACTGAAAGAAAATTACAACCATTTAATGGCCTATTTAAACTTATAGGAAGAAGGGATAGCGTGTTAAATACTTTAATGTGATGCATTAAAACCAATTACGCTACACTTTCGCTTATTTTTAACCCTTTTTATGCAGTCATTTCTTTTATTTTTGTCATTCTTGTAAACTAACAAGCAGTTATTTAAAACCTCACAATGAAAAAATTATTACTATTTGTAGTGTCTGTTGCTACATTCTCATGTTCGCAAGCACAGATAGCTTTGTTTAAAAAGAAAAATAAAACGGCTGATGTTAAAACCGATTCTACACAAGCGGCTCAGGCCAATGTTCCAAAACAAAATGTAGAAGTAATTACAACACCCAAAGTAAAAAAAGATTGGAGTAAAGTGATACTTACCAATAGAGCCACTGACCATTTTATGATTCAATATGGTAGTGATGCTTGGACGGGCAAACCAGATAGTGTACGTACCAAAGGTTTTAGCCGCCATTTTAATATTTACGTAATGCTAGATAAGCCTTTTAAAACAGATCCTCGTTTTAGCGTTGCTTACGGTTTAGGCCTTGGCACTAGCAATATGTTTTTTGATAATGTAAAAGTTAATCTTAATGCTACTGGTAGCACATTGCCTTTTAGCGATGTATCTAATACCAATCATTACAAAAAATTCAAATTAACTACTATTTACGCCGAAATTCCTGTTGAATTAAGGTTTTATAGCGACCCTGAAAATCCTGGCAAAAGCTGGAAATTTGCTTTAGGTGCTAAAGTAGGTACACTATTAAAAGCCTATACAAAAGGTAAAGATTTACAAACTGCCAATGGTGCAAGCATTTATGGCCCTACTGCTGTGGTTAAAGAAAGCAATAAGCGTTACATTAACGGTACACGTTTAGCGGCTACAGCTCGTGTAGGTTATGGTGTATTCTCTCTTCATGGCGATTATAATGTACTTGGTGTAGTGAAGGATGGTTTTGGTCCAGCAATGAATTTATATTCTATCGGCCTAAGTATCAGCGGTTTATAATTTTAATATGCATAAATATTTTAAACCCCCGATAACATTTGTTATCGGGGGTTTTTTATGAGAATATTTTTTTTAAAATATCCTACTAGTTTTATAGGATAATACTATATTTGTAGTCTTAAAATTATAATTATGAGTTTACGTCTTGGTGATATAGCACCTAATTTTCAAGCTAAGACATCTCTTGGCGAAATCGATTTTTACGAATTTCTTGGCGATAGCTGGGGTATTTTATTTTCACACCCTGCCGATTACACACCAGTATGTACTACCGAGTTAGGTAAAACAGCTGCTTTAAAAGGCGAGTTTGACAAACGTGGTGTAAAAGTTTTAGCACTAAGTGTAGATGGTGTAGAAAGCCACAAAGGCTGGATTGGAGATATCAACGAAACACAAAATGTATCTGTTGAGTTTCCAATTATTGCAGATGATGATAGAAAAGTAGCTTTATTGTACGATTTTATTCACCCAAATGCATCTGCTACTGCTACCGTACGTTCACTAGTAATTATCGCTCCCGATAAAACTGTAAAATTAATTATCACTTACCCTGCTTCTACCGGTAGAAACTTTGTAGAAGTATTGCGTGTGGTAGATAGCTTACAACTAACCGCTAACTACAGCGTGGCAACACCAGCTAACTGGGTAGAAGGCGAAGATGTAATAGTAGTGCCAACTATTAAAACAGAAGATGCAATTGCTAAGTTTCCTAAAGGTGTAAAAGTAATTAAACCATACTTGCGTTACACACCTCAGCCAAATAAAGACTAGGTGTCTTATCATCCATTTATATTTGTTTTTAGCCAAGCTTTTTGTAGAAGCTTGGCTTTTTTTTGCGCAGCAAAAAACCTTGCTTGGCTTGAGTTAGGGGAAATTTATTTGCCAAAATAGTAGATAAATAGACTCTTTAAGGGTTAGACTTATTTTTTAGTGCAAATTTTTTATTGATAATCAATCAGTTGTGAGGGTACTATAAAAAATACTTGTACAAAAGCTTGTTTTATTCACATAATACTAACTACTTTCGCCGTCCAAATTCAAAAAAGCCCAATGGGATAGCATTGGCAACTTAAAAATTTTACAATGAGTAAATTACATTTTACAACCAAACACGCCAACTCGGCTACCGTTACACACAACTGGCATGTTGTGGATGGTACTAATCAAACCGTAGGACGTATGAGTGCAAGAATTGCAGCCGTTCTTCGAGGAAAAAACAAAACTTACTATACACCTCACGTTGATTGTGGTGATTATGTAATCATTATCAATGCTGATAAAGTTGTTTTTACAGGTAACAAGTTTCACGACAAAACCTACATCAATTTCTCTGGCTACCCAGGTGGTAAAAAAGAAGAAGCTGCTGAAGATTTAATCAAACGTCGCCCAGAAGTTATTTTAGAAAGAGCTATCAAAGGCATGCTTCCTAAAAACCGCTTAGGTCGCAAAATGATTAAAAAATTATTTGTGTATGCTGGTGAAAAACATTTTCATACTGCACAACAACCAAAAGAATTAAAATTCTAATTCTTAAACATCAATTACAAATTCCAAATTAATATATAAATGGAAAAGCAAAAAAATGCTGTTGGTCGTCGTAAAGAAGCCGTAACGCGTGTTTTCATTAGCAAGGGCGAAGGTAAAATTACTGTAAACGACAAAGATTATAAAAACTACTTCCCACTGGTTTATTTACAAAACCAAGTAGAAGCTCCATTAAAAACTGCTGATGCTGTTGGCAAATTTGATATTGTTATCAATGCACAAGGCGGTGGTTTAAAAGGTCAAGCAGAAGCTGCTAAATTAGGTATCGCTCGTGCTTTGCTAGAAGTAAATGCTGAGTTCAGACCAGTATTAAAAGCAGCAGGTCAATTAAAACGTGATCCTCGTAGTGTTGAACGTAAGAAATTTGGTCACAAAAAAGCGAGAAGAAGCTACCAGTTCAGCAAACGTTAATCTGTTTTATTTCAAACTTTTTATTTCAAATTTCAAATTATTACAATGGAAGCCAATACTTCATTACAACAACAACTACTTGAGGCCGGTGTACACTTTGGTCACTTGAAGAAGAAGTGGAACCCTAAAATGTTGCCTTACATCTTTGCTGAAAAGAAAGGTATTCACATTATAGACCTTAATAAAACTGTAGATCATCTACAAGAAACTGCTGCAGCAATGAAACAAATTGCAAAAAGCGGTAAAAAAATCATGTTTGTAGCCACTAAAAAACAAGCGAAAGAAATTGTTACTGAGTGTGCACAACGTGTAAACATGCCTTATGCTACTGAGCGTTGGTTAGGTGGTATGCTTACCAACTTTAACACTGTACGTAAGAGTGTTAAAAAAATGCAGAGCATAGATAAAATGTTAAACGATGGTAGCGCAGAAAGCCTTACTAAAAAAGAGCGTTTAACACTTAGCCGTGATAAAGACAAAATGGAAAAAGTATTAGGTGGTATCGCTCAAATGGGTCGTTTACCAACAGCTTTATTCTTAGTTGATATCAGCGTTGAGCACATCGCTTTAGCTGAAGCTAAACGTTTAGGCATTACCACTTTTGGTATGGTAGATACAAACTCTGACCCTAATAAGGTAGATTTTGCTATCCCTGCAAATGATGATGCCACTAAATCTATTGCTATCATTACTAACTATATCACTGCTGCAATTGCTGAAGGTTTGGCTGAACGTCAAGCTAACAAAGATGAAGATGATAATGTAGATGATAGCAACAGCGAAAACGAAGCTAAAGCTAGCCGCTTAGAAAAAGAGGCACAAGCTGAAGGTGGTCGTGGTCGTAGAGGCGCAGGCCGTGGTACTGATGCTCCAGCAGCAGGTGGTCCAGGTGGCGCTCCAAAACGTCGTGTTCCAGCAAACAATAACCGTCGCCCTGCAGGTGGTGGTGCTAGATAATATGTAGCTAACCCTAAAGGGGAAGACCTATCAATTAACTATTTGATAATAATCACAATGGCTGCTGAGTTAAAACTTTGCAGCCATTGTAAATAATAAAATCGCCCAATTTGGGCAGGAGGATAAATTTATGAGCACAGTAGCTATTACAGCCGCCGACATTAATAAATTGCGTCAAGCAACAGGTGCCGGTATGATGGATTGTCGTAAGGCATTAACAGAAACCAATGGCGATTTTGAAGGCGCTATTGATTGGTTACGTAAACAAGGCCAAAAAGTTGCTGCTAAACGTAGCGATCGTGAAGCAAAAGAAGGTGTAGTAATTGCACAAACTAATGCTGCTAAAACTGTAGGTTTTGCTGTTACTATCAGTTCTGAAACTGATTTCGTATCTAAAAATGCTGATTTTATAGCCTTTGCACAAAGCATTGCTGATGCAGCAGTAGCTAACGATGTTAAAAGCGCAGAAGAATTAAATGAAGTATCTGTAAATGGTGCTAAAGTATCAGAATTAATCAATGATAAATTAGCATCTATAGGTGAAAAAATTGGTATTGCACGTTTCGAAAGAGTAGAAGCCCCTTACGTAGCTTCTTATATTCACGGTGCTAACCGTATGGGTGTATTGGTAGCCTTAAATAAAGAGTCTGCTGAAGCTGGTAAAGACGTAGCTATGCAAATTGCAGCGTTAAACCCTATTGCAGTAGATGCTGCAAGCGTACCAGCAGAGGCTATTGAAAGAGAAAGAGCCATTGTTGTAGATACAATGAAAGCTGATCCGAAAATGGCTGGTAAACCAGACGAAATGATTGCAAAAATTGCTGAGGGTAAATTAAATGCTTTCTTTAAAGAGCAAACATTATTAGCGCAAGCATTTGTAAAAGATGGTAGCAAATCTGTAGAAGATTACTTAAAATCTGTAGACAAAGACTTGAAAGTAGCTTCTTTTGTAAGAGTAGCTTTAGGTTAATTACAATCTTAACTAGTTATAAAAACAGGCCGTCAATTAATTTTGATGGCCTGTTTTGTTTTGTATTGAAGTATTATAGTATTACAAGAGCGTTCATATTTACTGGTAGACAAGCCTTAGGTTAGTAGTAAACATATTAAGCGTGGACGAAATAGGGTAAATGCGCTTCTATTATAGGGGCTAAATGTTTCAATTTTTTTAACGCAGTTTATAGCACGGCACTAGCGGTTATCTTCACTTCTCATCAAAAATTACCGTATGAAAAAAATAGTGTTAATGCTTGTGTGCCTTGTAGGCCTTACACAAGTAAGCTTTGCCCAAAGCAAAGATGAAATATCAGCCCAAAGAGCTAATAGTATTGAGCAAGCAGTAACAGGAGCTAAGACGGCAGGTTTAGAAGAAAAACAGATAAAAAAGGTAAAGGAAGTATTAGAAAATTTGTTCAAAAAGCAGGATGAAATACGGAGCGACTCTACCTTAACGGCTGAAACAAGAGCTAAAAAATTAAAAGACGCCAACGCTGATAAAGATTGGAGATTGCAATATATAATGGGCGATAAGTGGAAAGAATATGTAGAAGCTCGCAAGAAAATGGCTGCAGATGCTGCTGCTAAAAAACCATAAACCATTTACTCTTTATAAAAACAGGCCGTCAAAAACTATTTTGACGGCTTGTTTTGTTTTAGAGACATTATTGCATATTCCAAATTAAGCTATAAAACTGCGCCAATGCATCCAATCTGCTTCCTCAGTGACCTTTCATTGCCTAGCTGCAAAATATTTTCTATCATTGCTGTAACTTTATTTCTGTAGTATCGTATCACAAAGTACATAAGCAACATTTTTCATCACCTACTGCTGTTATGACTGAGAAAGACTATAATCAATGTGTTAATTTGTACGCAGATAATGTGTTTCGCTTCATCGTAAAAAACTTACGCCATGAAGAGGATGCAAGAGACGTGGTGCAAACTGCCTTTGAAAAGTTATGGCGCAACAGAGAATCGGTAGAAAATGATAAATGTAAAAGCTATTTGTTTACCGTGGCTTACAACCAAATGATAGACCATATACGCAAAAACAAGCGTGTAAGTCTACAAGAAGAATTTGCCGAAGAAACAAAAGTTGGGGTACAAAGCACTAGTAGCCATACCAAGCAAGTATTAATGGCAGCGCTAGATAGGCTTAACGAAACACAAAAAAGCTTGGTAATGCTTAAAGACTATGAAGGTTACAGCTACGAAGAAATAAGCAAAATAATGGACTTAACAGAAAGCCAAGTAAAAGTGTATTTACACAGAGCTAGGCTAGCGTTAAGAAACTATTTGGTAAGTAGAGAGAATGTAATGTAGCTTTAATGTGATGAAGTGATAATTAGCTGATTTGCTAATTAATAGAGTAGCTGTAGAATTGGCGTAATTAGTCAAATTGAATTGGTGATAAAATATTCGTGTAATTCGTGAAATAGATTTTAAAATTCGTGTAACTAAAAATGATAAACAAAGATAATTACGAAGAGTTTTTTTTGATGTATGTAGATGGTGAACTATCTACTACTGATAAAGAAATGGTTGAAGCATTTGTGCAACTTCACCCTGACTTACAGGAAGAACTTGCCATGCTACAACAAACCGTATTATTACCTGAAAACGATATTATTTTTTTCGATAAAAACCTATTATTTAAACATACAGAAAGCAATAATAAAGCTACCATTTACGAAGAAAAACTATTGCTGTATATAGATAATGAACTTGCTACACAAGATAGAGTAGCACTAGAAACAGCACTGTTAAGCAATGCAACATTACAAAAAGACCTTGCACTTTTACAGCAAACCAAGCTACCTCTAGAAAATATTACTTGCCCTAATAAAGAGGCTTTGTATAAAGAAGAGAAAAAGCGTAGGGTTGTCTATATGCGTTGGCAATACATGGCTGCTGCAGCTATTGTAATTGGTTTAGTGGCAACAGTTTATTTTGTTGTGCCTAACGGCAAAACTACCGATGCCACAATTGCTAGTGTAGACGGTACAAAAAAACAAACTGCGCCAGTATCACAGCCTAGCACTACAGCTACCACACCTGCTGAAACACCAGTAACGGTAGCGCCTAAAAATGATATCGCTACTACAACTTTGGCAAGTAATAGTACTAGTAAAGGCGCTAAAAAACTACCTGTAACACAAGCCGTTGTTACCACACAGCAGCCTGTGGTAGCAAGCAATACACCAAAACCTTTTAAAGAAGGTGCACAAGAGTTTTTAGCTAGCCCATCAAAAAATATTGAAAATAATATGGCAGGCGCTGTAACAAATCCAGCTACCAATCGTAACAATAATAGCACTGCAAAAAATGACCCAATAGATGCATCATCACCATCACTACCAGTGGTAACCAATGCTTTAAATACTACTAACATTGCTGCGCAGCAGGTAGTATATAAAGAGCTAGATACCAATAGCGATGATAAAAGTTTGCTTGTCGGCTCAATAGAAATCAATAAAGATAAATTGCGTGGCTTCTTACGCAAAGCATCTAAACTATTTGGCAACAAACAAAAGAACGATGATGACACTAAATCATCTTTGGCAACCAATAAATAATCTTTAAAAATAGACTTACAGATGAAACATTTACACGCACTAGCAGCCATGCTATTGGCTAGCACTATAACTTTTGCCCAAGTAGATACTACAAAAAAAGATGCAACAGTAGACACCATCAAAGTGGGCAACTTTGTAATCATTAAAAAAGACAAAACCAGCGCACAAGACAGCGCTTACAACTCTGGCAGAAATGGAAGCAAAGGCAAAAGCAGCATTACCATAAACATTGGTGGTAATAATAACAACAGCAGCAATAGAAAGAAGTCAAACATCAGCACCAATTGGTGGATTTTCGACCTTGGTTTTGCTAACTATCGTGACCAAACCAACTATCCACTAGCACAAGCAGGTGGCTATTTAAGGCAAGTAGGTAGCAGTGCCAAAGTTGATGCTAACACCAATAACCTAAACACAGGCAAGTCTAGCAACTTCAACATTTGGTTTTTTATGCAAAAGCTAAATATCGCTCAGCACAAGCTAAATCTTAAGTACGGTCTTGGTTTCGAAATGTACAATTTCCGTTACGACCGCAGCCTTAGCTACCGCAACGATCCAGTGCCTTATGCATTTACAGATACCATTGGCTTTACCAAAAACAAACTATTTGTAAAGTACTTAACCGTACCATTAATGGTAAACTTTAATGCAACACCAGATAAGAAAAAAGGATTTAGCATGAGTGCAGGTATTAGTGCTGGTTATTTAATTGCTAGCCGCAACAAACAAATAAGTGCAGAACGTGGTAAAGTAAAAACCAAAGGCGACTTTAATTTAAATCCTTGGCGTTTTGCAGCAGTAGGCGAAATTGGCTTAGGCCCAGTACGTTTGTTTGGCTCTTACAGCTTTAACGCACTACATAAAGATGCTACACAAATGGAGCAATATCCATATTCGGTAGGTGTGAGATTTAGTAATTGGTAATACTTTTTGCTTCCCTATATAAAGCCAGTTGGCCAGCAAACAGATGTTTGCTGGCCAATTTTTTTATGGCGTTCCCGCTTGGGCGGGCCGGGCTGTTCGTTGCAAGTCCTCGCTACGCTGCGGGCTTTCCACTGCCATCCCTTACGCATTGTGCATCAGTATAAGAAACCACAATCCTTAAAATATCTTTAAATCTAAAAATTTAACAGGCTGCAAATAATCTTTTACCGAAATTCACGTTATTAATTACAAATTAATCCCCCGAATGAAGTCTCTGCGCAATTTTGCCTTATTGCTAGTTATTTTGGCAGCCACCACCTCATTTAAGCATTTTGGTGCTGCAGGTAAAGATGATTTTTATGTAATTGTAGATAAAAGCGATTACGAACTTAAAGTGTACGATGCAGCTAATAATTGGCTAGTTACATATCCTGTGGTATTTGGCAGTAAAGATTTAGGCGATAAAATGGTAGAAGGCGATAGAAAAACACCAGAAGGTACTTTTCATATTGTAGCAAAGCGCCCACATGCTAAGTGGGAAAGATTCTTATCTATCGATTATCCAAACGTAGAAAGCTATCAAAAATTCAACGAACGAAAAGCCCAAGGCATTATTCCTGCCAATGCTAAAATAGGCGGCTCAATAGGTATTCATGGTACATGGCCACACGAAGAGTTTGCGGTAGACCTATATCAAAATTGGACTATGGGCTGTGTAAGCACCAAAAACGAGTATATCGATAAGTTATTTAACGTACTGCCTGTAGGTACTAGAGTAACTATTCAGCGCTAGTGGTATACTGTAATCTTTCAGACCAATTCAGTCTTTCTGGCAATTCAATTCTACTAAATTCTATATGAATGACACGCCTTTGTGCCTGGTTGGTAGTTTTGTTAGATGCGTGCAATAGCAACGGTTTCATAAACATAATGCCACCCTTTTTTACAGGGCATATTGCTTCTGTTTCTTCATCCCAATTAATAGTTTCAGGTCTATAAATACCTTTTAAGTGCGATTGTGGAATCACTTTTAATGCACCATTATTAGCATCAGTATCATCTAAATGAATGCGAATGGTAAAATTATCTTCTAAAATAGTTAGTGGTGGTTGTACAGCAAATTGATTTTGTTTAATCGTCCAAGGACCAAAACCTGGTACTTGTTGTTTATTATCTACCGAAATCGTTAAATCTTGGTGGTAAGCTACAAACCAGTTTGAAGCCGAAGGCTTATCAAAATAAATAGACTTTACTACAAAATAATCATTACCAAAAACTTCACTGATAATAGTTGTAAGTGTGGGCGTGAATATTAATGGTACAGCTTTGGGTACTTCTTTTAAAAACTGCCTTATAGCAAACAAATCAGCTGTTTTTCTAAAAGTAGCTTTGGTGCTATCTATTTGCGCAAGCACCAGTAATAAGCTATCAATTTCCTCATTACTAAATACAGCTTCTACAGTAGCAAAGCCTTCATTGGCAATGGTTGTGGCAATATCTTGATAGTTATGCATCTTACTTATAGCTTATCCAATTCTAGTAATATCTGCACCCAAGTTTTTCAGTCTTGTATCTATATATTGGTAGCCTCTATCTATTTGTTCAATATTCTGAATAGTACTTTTACCCTCGGCACTTAAAGCTGCAATTAACAATGCTTGACCAGCTCTAATATCAGGGCTACTCATAGTAATGCCACGCAATGGATGTCTTCTACCTAGACCAATAACTGTAGCACGGTGAGGGTCGCAAAGGATTATTTGTGCACCCATATCAATTAATTTGTCTACAAAAAACAAGCGACTCTCAAACATTTTTTGGTGAATTAGCACACTACCTACGGCTTGTGTAGCCACTACTAGCATAATGCTTATAAGGTCTGGTGTAAAACCTGGCCAAGGGTGATCGTAAATGGTTAAAATACCACCATCTAAAAACGTGGCTACTTCATATTTATCTTGTTCTGGCACTACAATGTCATCACCTTCTATCGAAAATTTAATACCCATTTGGGCAAACTTATCTGGTATTACACCCAAGTGTTCTACACCTGCATTTTTTATGGTGATATTGCTTTGCGTCATGGCTGCAAGGCCTATAAAACTGCCTACTTCAATCATGTCTGGTAGCATAGTGTGTTCTGTACCTCTAAGCGTTTCTACGCCTTCTATCACTAGCATATTACTACCAATGCCAGTAATTTTTGCCCCCATTCTATTCAGCATTTTACATAGCTGTTGTAGGTATGGTTCGCAAGCTGCATTATAAATAGTAGTGATACCTTCGGCCAAAACAGCAGCCATTACAATATTGGCCGTACCTGTTACAGAAGGCTCGTCTAACAACATATATGCACCATGTAGCTTTGGCGCAGTTAGTTTAAAAAAATGTAGTTGCTCATCGTATTCAAACTTTGCGCCCAGCTTTTCAAAACCAATAATGTGTGTGTCTAAGCGTCTTCTACCAATTTTGTCGCCACCAGGTTTAGGTATGTATGCTTTCTTAAAACGAGCAAGCATTGGGCCAGCAAGCATTACAGAGCCACGTAGTTTGCCCCCCTTTTTTCTAAACTCTTCTGAAGCTAAATAATCTACATCAATAGCATCGGCTTTAAAGGTGCAAGTGTGGCGGTTTATTCTATCCACTTTTACACCCATGTCTTGCAAAAGCTCTATCAATAAGTTTACGTCTACAATGTCTGGTATGTTGTGTATGGTAATGGTTTCTGAGCTTAATACTACAGCACTCAATATCTGTAAAGCCTCGTTTTTTGCACCTTGCGGTGTAATCTCGCCTTGTAGTTTGTTGCCGCCAATTACTTTAAATGATGCCATGATAAATGGTTAAAAAAGTTGAGCGGTAAATGTAAGAACTTGGTGCGATGTTCTCGAATATGTAACGCTATCAGTGAATAAGTTAGTAAAACAAAAAGCACCGATACAATTATCGATGCTTTTATAAAGTATGCTTGCTAAAAAACTAGTAGCGCTTTTTAAAGTTTCTATTGTTGTTGTTTCTGTTTGATGCAGGTGCATTACCATTTGGTCTGTTACCACCTTCACGTTGAGGACCTGCATTTCTATCTCTGTTACCACTAGGTCTATTACCATTACCGCTTTGTGGTCGGTTATTGTTGTTTCTACCGTTAAAGTTCTGTCTGCGGTTATTGTTGTTTCTGCCGTTGCCAAATTCTTCACGTTCAAAGCCAGCATTTGCACGATGCTTAATAAATGGTGTAGCACTAAATTCAAGTGCACCATCGGTAATAATGTTAAGCTCAGTTCTTATCGTATCATCGTGTACCAACTCTTTATGCCAGTTGCTATAAGTAAGCTTCATGTAGTAAGCAATAGAGTTGGCAAAACCTACTTTCTTTTCAGCATCTTCTTCCTTCAATGCCTTGTCTATTACCATTTCTAGGTTTTTACCAAGGTGTGCATATTTAGGGTAGCGACGCGGATATTTCATCGGCTCGCCTTTAAGCTTATACGTTTCTTTTTGTGGTATAGGATAAGGGCTATCTACATCCAATTTAAAATCGCTTATGGCAAATAAATGATCCCAAAGCATGTGTCTGAAATCATCTACATTACGTAAATGTGGGTTTAAAAAGCCCATTAATTCTATCACAGCCTTCGCTTGTAAATTGCGTTTGTCTCTATCCTCAATTGTCATTACATATTCTACCATACGTTGCATATGGCGACCGTATTCACGTAACCCTAAGTGGTTGCGCTCGGTATTGTATTCCATCATTGTAAATCTCATAACACTACAAATGTAAGCATTGCGTCTTTTGCATAAGAAATTTTATGTTATTGGTAACAGATAACGCTTGCATGTCTCAATCTGTTAGTTTTTGCTTGCCAACCTACTACCTTTGGCACTCTTAGCAATTTTAGTACTTTCAAGCCACCAAACTATTATGGATGCTCCTAAAACCTACTGTGGTTATGCTAGCACATTAGATGATAGCAATGCGCACAAAATTTATCACGATAAGCACTATGGATTTCCTATTCACGATGATAATGAGCTTTTTTGTCGTTTGATACTAGAAATTAATCAGGCTGGCCTTAGCTGGACCACCATTTTAAACAAGCAAGCTAGTTTTCGCAAAGCCTACCATCAGTTTAATATAAAAAAAGTAGCCGCTTATAAAGAGGCCGATATTGAACGTTTGCTAAATGATGCTGGCATTATTCGCAATAAACTAAAGGTTCACGCAGCCATACATAATGCCAATGTGATACTTGGCCTGCAACAAGAACATGGTAGTTTTAAAGCTTGGCTAGATATGCACCATCCTAAAACAAAACAAGAATGGATGAAACTATTTAAACAGCATTTTAAATTTACTGGTGGCGAAATTGTAAATGAGTTTTTAATGAGTACTGGTTATTTGCCAGGGGCACACACAGCAGATTGTGCCATTTACCACCAAGTATTAAAAGCAAGCCCCGCATGGAATCAAAAAGCTTAAAACGCATTGTCATTATTGGTCCAGAAAGTACTGGAAAAAGCACCTTGACTGAGCAATTAGCAGCACATTACCAAACGGCTGCTTGTGCTGAATATGCTAGAGAATATTTGTATGCACATGGTACAGCTTACACATTTGATGATTTGCTAACAATAGCCCAAGGGCAAATAGCACTAGAAGAAGCAACGGTAGCAAGCGTTAGTAATAATGCTACATCATCTAATAAGCCAGTATTTATAGATACCGATATGTACGTGATGAAAGTGTGGTGCGAGTATGTATTTGGTAAATGTCATCAGTTTATTTTAGACGAAATTGTAGCTCGTAAATACGATTTGTATTTGCTCTGTAATATCGATTTACCTTGGGTAAAAGACGAACTACGAGAATATCCAGATGAAGGCCCTCGCAAAGAATTATACCATATCTATAAAGATTTACTCATTAACCAATCTACACCTTGGGTAGATATTAGTGGCAATTATGAGCAGCGCTTGAATACAGCTATTCAGGCGGTAGACCAACTATTAAACATGCCTTAAATACCTATTCATTTACCCCAACGAGGGTGATTACTTACTGTATTTTCCTTTCATCCTAAACTTAGGTAACGGCAATGGCAAATGCATTTACCTTTAAATCTCATTTTAGCCATCCCATATTTATTTTGTATGATAAATAGATTTCTCTCTTTAACTACCATCTTTTTTTTAGTAGCAGCAACTAGTTGCAAAAGCAAGCAGGAAGACAAAAAGCCAACGACACCACCACCTACAATAGTAGATGTGTTGGTAGCATCGGGCCAAAAAATAAGTAATACCGTAGAGGTTAATGGTACGGTGGTAGCTGCTGAATATGTAGAACTGCATCCAGAAGTAAGTGGTAGGCTTACCTACTTAAACGTACCAGAAGGTAGCCGTGTAGAAAAAGGTACCATTATGGCTAAAATAAATGATGCCGACTTGCAAGCACAGGTTTCTAAAACCAAAGTGCTGCTAGAGCTAGCTCAAAAAACAGAAGAGCGCTATAGAAAACTATTATCTATTAATGGCATTAATCAAGCCGATTATGATGCGATACTTAACCAAGTAAATGGCTACAAGGCCGATTTGGTGTACACACAAGCATTGATAGATAAAACGGTAGTTAAAGCACCATTTAGCGGTACAGTAGGCTTGCGCCAAATAAGCCCTGGTGCATATGTTACCACAGCGTCTATTATTGCTACCATACAGCAGGTAGATAAACTAAAAGTAGACCTTACTGTACCAGAAACCTATGCCAAAATACTACGTAAAGGCAACACGATAGATGTAGTGCTAGATAATGGTACAGGCGCTAAGCAAAAAGCAACAATAGTAGCGGTAGAGCCGCAGGCCAACCTTGCAACGCGTAACCTTAAAGTACGTGCTGTACTTGATAATGGCAGGGCCAATCCTGGTGGATTTGTAAAAGCATATTTAGATGCAGGTGACGATAACAAAGCCATTTTAATACCTACCAATTGCCTAATACCTGACGATAAAAACAATCAAGTAATTGTGGTAAAAGATGGTAAAGCTGCTTTTGTACCAGTTAAAACTGGTGTAAGACAAGCCAATGTGGTAGAAGTGACAGATGGTATTAAAGCTGGCGATAGCGTTGTGGTTACAGGTGTACTATTTGCAAGGCCAAAAGCGAAGCTTAAAATACGCAGCGTAAAGCAGTTGAAAGATTTGAACCCTGCTTAAATATTGGTTAAGCAGTTGTAAAAAGCGCTCAGCATGAGGTTTTGCCACTAAGGCACTGAAACACAGAGTATTACATTTTCTGAGATTCTGTGGCATTAAAGCTTCCAACAAAGCTGGCGGAAGCAAAATGAAGCGTAAAAAGCGTTCAGCAAAGTTTGCTGACGCTAAAAAGCTATAAAAAACCTTCCGCAAAGTTTGCGGAAGCAAAATGAGGTGTAAAAAGTGTTCAGCAAACTTTGCTGACGCCAAAAAGCTATAAAAAACCTTCCGCAAAGTTTGCGGAAGCAAAATGAGGTGTAAAAAGTGTTCAGCAAACTTTGCTGACGCCAAAAAGCTGTAAAAAACCTTCCGCAAACTTTGCGGAAGCACCAACTAGTTATTTGTAAAAGGAATTCGATTTTATTATGAATATTTCTGAATTATCGTTAAAGCGCCCCGTACTTGCAACGGTTATGAACCTAGCCATTATACTTTTTGGTATAGTAGGCTATACCTATTTAGCCGTAAGAGATTATCCCGCCATTGACCCACCTGTGGTAAACGTAAGTACCAGCTATACAGGGGCAAACTCAGATATTATTAGTAACCAAATTACAGAACCATTAGAAAAGCAAATTAATGGTATACCAGGTATTAGAACCATTACTTCCTCTAGTTCGCTAGGTAGTAGTAATATCTCGGTTGAGTTTAACTTGGGTGTTAATTTAGAAGCTGCTGCGAGTGATGTGCGTGACAAAGTAAGTCAGGCGCAACGTAGTTTACCGCAAGATATAGATGCACCACCTGTGGTGTCTAAATCTGATGCTAGCAGCGATTTCATTTTAATATTGGCTGTACAAAGCCGTACCAAGAGTTTGATGGAACTAAGTGAGTATGCAGAAAATGTATTGCAACAGCAAATACAAACCATTAACGATGTAAGTGCGGTAAACATATTTGGGCAAAAGCGTTACTCAATGCGCTTGTGGCTTAATCCAGATAAAATGAATGCTTTTGGCGTTGCATTTACCGATATAAAAACAGCCTTAGCTACCGAAAACATTGATTTACCACCGGGTAAAATTTACGGTAATAATACAGAGTTAACCATTCGTACCATTGGCCGTTTAACTTCAGAAAAAGATTTTAGAGACCTGATTATTAGAGAAGATGCCGCTGGTATTGTGCGCCTAAGCGATGTAGCAAGAGTAGAACTTGGCCCAGAAACATTAGAACAAAGCTGGAAATACAATGGTGTAAATGCGGTAGGCCTTGCAGTAGTACCACAGCCGGGTGCAAATAATATTGAAATTGCTGACCAGTTTTACAAGCGCCTAGAGCAGATAAAAAAGAATAACAAATCTGATATTGAATTTAAGATTCTGATAGATAATACCACCAATATTCGTAAGTCTTTAGAAGAGGTAAAAGAAACCTTGCTAATTTCTTTTGGCTTGGTAGTACTAGTTATTTTCTTCTTTTTTAGAAACTGGCTAATAGCTATTCGTCCATTAATAGATATTCCTATTTCGTTGGTGGCTACTTTCTTTATCATGTATGTATCAGGTTTTTCGGTAAATATTTTAACCCTATTAGGTATTGTATTGGCCACAGGCTTGGTGGTAGATGATGGTATTGTGGTTACAGAAAATATCTTTCGAAAACTAGAAGAAGGGTTGCCTATACGCAAGGCAGCTTTAGAAGGTAGTAAAGAAATCTTCTTTGCGGTAGTATCTACTTCTATCACATTAGCAGTGGTGTTTTTACCAGTAATTTTCTTAGAAGGTTTTGTGGGTAGATTGTTCCGTGAGTTTGGTGTTACACTAGCTGCTGCGGTATTAATTTCTGCTTTTGTATCGCTTACCATTACACCAGTGCTTAACGTGTATTTAAACAAAAAAGATGCAGGGCATGGTAAATTTTACGAACGTACCGAGCCATTTTTTAAAGGCATGGAAAATGGCTATAAGCGCATGTTACAAGGCTTTATGCGTATCCGTTGGGCTGCTTGGGTAATTGTTGGTGTGTGTGTTGTTATGATTTATTTTATCATCAACACATTGCAAAGCGAAATCGCACCACTAGAAGATAGAAGCAGCATTCGTTTTACAGTTACTGGTGCTGAAGGCACAAGTTTCTCATCTATGTCAGCCCTTACCGATAAAATTGCTGATTACCTTAACGATTCTGTGCCTGAGCGTGACTTTATTTTTGCCCGTGTAAGTGGTGGTTTTGGTGGTGGTGGTGCAGTTAACCAATCGCAACCAAGGCTAGGCTTAGTAGCACCAGATCAGCGTAAGCGTTCGCAAATGGAAATAGCTGCTGACCTACAAAAGAAACTTAGTCGCTTTAACGATGCAAGAATCTTCCCTGTGCAGGAACAAACTATCTCGGTAGGTTTGGCTTCAAGAGGTTCTTTACCTGTACAATTTGTGTTACAAAATCTTGAGTTAAGTAAACTGAAAGAAATTATTCCTAAGTTTTTAGATGAAGTACGTAAGGACAAAACCTTTGCTAATGCGGATGTAAACCTTAAGTTTAATAAACCAGAAGTACAATTAACCATTGATAGAACAAAAGTGAGAGACCTTGGCTTATCTAGCCAAGATGTGGTATCGGCTATACAAAGTGCCTTTAGCGGTGGCAGACTAGCTTACTTTATTATGAAGGGCTACCAATACCAAGTAATAGCACAGGTAGAGCGAGATAGCCGTAACCAGCCAGATGATATTTCTAAATTGTATGTACGCAATAAAAATGGTGACAATATTCCTTTAAGTTCAGTGATGCATTTAGAGCCTAGCAGTAACCCTGCTACCTTGTATAACTTTAATCGTTACAAAGCCGCTACTATTTCTGCATCATTAGCCGAAGGCAAAACCATAGGTGATGGTATCAATGCGATGAATGCTATTGGTAAGCGCTTATTAGACGAATCTTTCCAAACGGCGCTAAGTGGTCCTTCAAGAGATTACGCTGAAAGTAGCTCTAATATTCTATTTGCTTTTGGCCTTGCTTTAATACTTATTTACTTGGTATTAGCAGCACAGTTTGAAAGCTTTATAGATCCATTCACCATCATGATTACTGTACCACTTGCATTGAGTGGCGCATTACTAAGCTTGTATTTATTTAACCAAACCATCAATATCTTCTCAGAAATTGGTATGATTATGTTGATAGGCTTGGTAACTAAAAATGGTATTTTGATAGTAGAGTTTGCCAACCAAAAACGTGAACTTGGCTTGAGTAAAATGGAAGCCGTAATAGAAGCATCACAGCAGCGTTTACGACCTATTTTAATGACAAGTTTGGCTACCTCATTAGGTGCATTGCCAATTGCCTTAAGCTTGGGTGCGGGCAGCACTAGCCGTATACCATTGGGTATTGTAATTGTAGGCGGTATCTTATTTTCGTTAATACTTACCCTATTTGTAATACCTGCTGTGTACACATTCTTTAGCGGTAAGCACGAAGCTAAAAAGGTAGATGTGACAGAATAGTAAGCAAATAGTGCGCAGAAGAATTGCTGAAAGCGGGGTAAATAGACAACTATTTATCCCGCTTTGGTTTTAAAATATTGCGCATTTGCTTCTATAGAAACACGGGTGACTCTGATTGGGTAGATAAGCGCATTTTTTTTATATTTACGATATGAAAATTATACAAGCGTGCCATTTAATGATAAAGCTAATTCTAGTATTATCTATCATTTCGCTTTCGCAAATTGTAAATGCACAGGCAAGTATTGCACAAGTTGAAATACCAAAGCTTAAGGGTGACTTAAGTTGCTTTTACACACCAAAATATTCTGAAGCAGAAAGAAATCGCTTCTATCCGTTCAATATTAGTACTACAATTAAGATTGTTTCATTTAGACATCATAGATTAAATTATCCAATAAAAGGGGATAGCTTAGTAATGGACAGTTTAATTGAAATTAAAACATTAACAAAAGCAGATAAAAGCAAGCTAACTGACATTATTTATAATAATTTCTACAAGCAAAAGCCAAATTATGGTTCATTTGCTAATTGTTTTTATCCTCGAAATGCGATACTGTTTTTTGATAAAACAGGCAGGTTAACGGAAAGTATTTTATTATGTTTTCATTGTGGTAATTTCAAGTTGAGCTCTGATAAAATAGTAATGGGTGATAAATGCACACAGAAAGTAGAAAAACTTAGAAAGTTGTTTACAGAACTAGGTTTGAAGTTTGGAACTAATAATGCAATTATTGAATACCCAGGTGAAGAAAGTGATGAAGGCATTTTCACTAGATAAATCTACTTACAATGAGCTGATGCTTTCTCTTTAACTTTTTTAACTTGAAACAAAAATTATAAAAATTAAGGCTGTAAACCGCTATAGCGAAGCTGCTTACTATGTAATTCAGACTGCTTCGTTCCTCGCAGTGACGATAAAGGGCTTTGTAACTATGCTGTGCATCTTCGCTATGGCAGCTTTGTATCAACTTTTGCTTATCCGCAGCGCTATGAGGCCGTGTTGTGAAAGCTAACTTAGTAGGTAACAGCGTAGTTGCAAACTGCGCTGAGTGAGATAAAATTGTAATTTGCTGTTGCAAAATCAACCGTATTATGTCATTGATTAGAAAGTATAGGCTATTTAATATCTACAAACGAAACTATTTTGCCTTTGCAATTTACTCATTGCCATTTGTTTGTTTGCTATTATTCTTGGTAGATCAGTTAACCTTTCACAAAACTGATATGATATTCTGGGTGGCTTTTTTAATGAGTTTAGCACCGTGTGCTATCCTTGGTTTGTTAATATTTATTTGGATACTAATTTCTGCTTTTAAAAACAATAGTAGAATTAATAAGATTGTAGGTTTTATCGGTCTTTTTCTTGGTATTTGTGGTGTAGTAGCGGGTATATTGGGGGTTCTACTAATTTATGCGGTGGTTAATTAAGCAAAAAAATCAATAACAGTTTGTTGACTTGTTTCGTAAAGGCAACTATAAGAGCATACACACATTAAAGCAGAAAAGGCTACTCATTACTAAGCAGCCTTTTCTCTTTTATATCCTTTAAATCAATCAAATCTTGGTTCAGACAAGTGCTTAATAATCTATCACCTGTTCTTCAATCAAGCTAGGTATTTCTCGCCACTCGTATTGTTGTGTGCGTAGTTGTGGTTCAAAGCCGGCTTCTTTTATGGCTTCTTGAATGCTTTTGTAGGTAAAGCGGTGTGGTGCACCTGCTGCACTTACTACATTTTCTTCTAGCATAATGCTACCAAAATCGTTAGCGCCACCATGTAAGGTTATTTGTGCTGTTTGCTTACCTACTGTTAGCCAGCTTGCTTGTATGTTTTTTACATTTGGTAGCATTATGCGGCTAATGGCAATCATGCGTATGTATTCATCTGGTGTGGTTAGGTTTTGTACACCACGTATTCTAGTAAGCAAGGTGTCTACATCTTGGAAGGTCCAAGGGATAAACGCTAAAAAGCCTTTGGCGTTTTCTGGTTTCTTCGCCTGTATTTCTCTAATTTTTACTAGGTGTATAAAGCGCTCTTCTAGGGTTTCTACATGGCCAAACATCATGGTGGCGCTTGTGGTAATATCTAGCTTATGGGCTTGGTGCATTATTTCTAGCCATTCGTCTGCACCACATTTGCCTTTACTGATTAAGCGTCTTACTCTATCTACCAATATTTCAGCGCCAGCACCTGGCAAGCTATCCATACCAGCTTCTTTTAAGGCTTTTAACACCTCGTGGTGGGTACTTTTTTCTAGCTTAGTAATATGGGCTACTTCTGGTGGGCCTAAAGCATGTATTTTAATGGTAGGAAATTCTTGCTTAATGGCTTTGAAAGTATCTACATAAAACTGCAAACCTAAATCTGGATGGTGGCCACCTTGCAACAATAATTGATCACCACCCCATTTTAGGGTTTCTGTAATCTTTTTGCGGTAGGTAGGCATATCGGTAATATAGGCTTCTGCATGGCCTGGTATGCGGTAGAAATTGCAAAACTTACAGTTGGCAATACACACATTGGTGGTATTAACGTTTCTATCTATTTGCCAAGTGACTTTTCCGTGTGGTACTTGTATTTTGCGCAGCTCGTCTGCCACATTCATTAACTCGGTTAGTGGGGCGTTTTCAAATAAAAACATGCCTTCTTCTATGCTCAAAAACTCAAAGCGTAGGGCTTTTTGGTACAAATCTGCTAGCTGCATACAATACTGTTTAATCTATCAACAAAGGTAAGGGTGCATTGTTGCAAACGAGTAGTATTGACATTGTTTAAATAGGTATTTTTATGGCTGAAAAATTGTTGTTTGATGAGATTACTATTGATTATCTGTTGTTTTTTAGGTGCATTTACACAAGTACAAGCACAACAACCCACCACTTTACAAGAAATTAAAGCTGATAGTGTAGCCAAAAAATTGCTACAATATTTTGCTAAAAGGCAAGCTGATAGTGCCTATACATTAGCAGGTGAGGCATTTAAAAAAGCCCTGCCTTACGATAAGTGGATGGCCGTGTGCGAAAAGCAGTTGTACGGCTTAATGCCATTTAATAATGTTAGTTTTTTGCGCAGCAAAAATGGCGTGAGCAAATACAAAATGGATGGTATAGCACCCTTACAACTATTGATAAGCTTAGATAGTTTGGGTAAATTTCAAGTATTTGCCATTCAGCCTTTTCAAGATGATACACGCAAAAAAGTAGCATCGGTTACTGACAATACTAAGCAAACGACACTTGACAAAACGGTAGATGCTTTGCTAGATAACTACATTAACACCGTAGGTAACGTAGGTGCAAGTGTGGCCATTTACACAAAAGAGAAAGATTACTATTATAACTACGGTGAAACCGCTAAAGACAATAAACAACTGCCTACCTATACAACCTTGTACGAGATTGGTTCTATTAGCAAAACCTTTACAGCCACCTTACTAGCTAAAGCAGTGGTAGATAAAAAAGTGCGCCTGCAAGATGCTATTACTAAATACTTACCAGATAGTGTAGCTGCTAATAAAGACTTACAGGCCATCACCTTGCAACAGCTGAGTAATCATAGTTCAGGCTTGCCACGAATGCCCATCAACATCAACTTTACCGTTACTAATTATTTACAGCCTTACGAAAACTACGACAATAAAGCGCTATTTGCTTTTTTAAAACAGTTTAAGGCAACGCGTAAGCCTGGCGATACGTATGAATATAGTAACCTTGCCGTGGGTTTATTGGGTGTAATACTAGAACGTATTTACAACAAAACATACGAGCAATTGGTACTAGAACAAATAGCCAAACCAATTGGCCTTACCAATACCAAAATGACCCTAACGCAGCAAGACAGCACCAAGCTAGCACAAGGCTATAACGAAAAAGGTGAGGCCGTACCTGCTTGGCGCTTTAAAAGTTTGGCAGCTTGCGGCGCACTAAAAAGCAATGCAGCAGATTTATTGCAGTATGGTAAGCAGCAATTAGCTGTATTTAAAAGTCCTTTGCTTGCTTATAACCAACTGGCGCACCAACAAACGTTTAGCGATGGTGTGCAGAAGGTAGCACTTGGCTGGCACTTTTTGGTAGATGATGCAGATGTGGTGTGGCAGCATAGTGGTGGTACCTATGGTTGTAGAACGATGTTGTGTGTAAATGAGGCGAAAGGCTTAGTGGTAGCAGTGCTTACTAATAATGCTACCAATGGTGATGCGCTAGGCATTAAACTATTACAAGCGCTTGAGCGTTTATAATAGCTTACTAAATAATAGATTGCTTGCTAGGTGCTTTTATATAAGCATCACTTGCTACCAATATGAAACTGCAACAGCTATATTATGCGCTGAGACTACTGCTATGCTATGTAGCGGTGCTTTTGTGCCACAAGGCTACTGCACAAGAAGAGTTTGTATTGCCACAGGCAAAAGCACTTACAAGTTTTTCATTTACACAACTTAGTGGTGGTATTATTTTAATAAGGGCAAGGGTAGATGATATACCCGATACACTCAATTTTGTGCTAGATACAGGTAGTGGCGGGATTTCGCTAGATTCTGAAACGGTAGTTACATACAAAATGGTTACAGAAATAAGCGATAAAACCATACGTGGTATTGCTGGTATAAAAACGGTAGCTTTTACCAATAATCACACTTTACAGCTACCTGGCTTAGCGGTAGAACATTTAGACTTTCATATAAACAACTACGACTTGCTTACAAGTGTGTATGGGGTAAAAATAGATGGCATTATTGGGTACAGTTTTTTTAGAAGATACATTGTAAAAATAGATTACGACCTATTGAAAATAGAAGTGCTTACGCCCGGCACTATTAAGTACCCAAAAGGTGGCTATTTAATGAAGCCCACATTTACTTCTCTTATTTACCCACAAGCACAAATAGAAGATGAACGTATATTTACTAACCGTTTTATTTTTGATACAGGTGCTGGCTTGTGTATGTTGTTATCAGAAGATTATGTAACCGATAGCATGGTGCTGAGGAAAAAGCGCAAGCGCTACCCTACACAGGCCGAAGGGCTTGGGGGTAAAAAAACAATGGATATAACGGTGATACAATCTGTACAAATAGGTAATTATAAGTTTAGAAAAGTGCCTGTTTATATTTTTTCGGATGACTATAATGTTACAAGCTATCCACTGATAGGTGGCTTACTTGGCAACGATTTGTTACGCCGTTTTAATGTTACCTTAAATTACCCCGAGCTAAGTATTTACTTAAAACCAAATGGTCATTTTAAAGATGAGTTTGACTATTCGTACACAGGTTTGGGTATTTATCAAATAGAGCAAAACATTGTGGTGGTAGACATTATGCCGAATTCGCCTGGCGAAAAAGCTGGCTTTAAACCGGGCGATATTATTATATCTATAGACAATAATTTTAGCAAAAACATACAAGCTTTTAAAACGGTCTTACAAAATGCAGGTAACACAGTACGCATTTTAGTGCTTCGCAATGGGCAGCCTTTTGTGCTAAAATTACAAGTGAAAAATATTTTACGCCGCTAGTTGCGCTGAGGCAAAATGTAACAACTTAGTTTTGGCAAATGGCTAAAAAGAGAAAAGCTTCTCCTTCAATATTTAAGCGACTATTTGTAGTGGTGATTGTGCTTGCATCATTGGCAATAGTAGGTTGGTATATTGTAAAAATAATTAAAGAAAAACAGGCGCTTGCCGATGCTAAAAGTGCCTATTACAAAGCATTTGGCATCAATTTGCCGCAAGGCTATACCATACATGGCATTGATGTAAGTAATTATCAAAATGTAGTGTATTGGCCCTTGGTAAAAGCTATGCATGTAGATACTGTAGCTATGGGCTTTGCATTTATAAAAGCCACCGAAGGCCTTAACGATGTAGATAGAAGTTTTAGTAAAAACTGGCAAGCCACCAAGCAGGTAGGTATACCACATGGGGCGTATCATTTTTTCTTAGCTACAAAAAGTGGCAGTAAGCAAGCCAATAATTTCATTAAACAAGTAAACTTGTCTGCTGGCGATTTGCCGCCTGTGGTAGATGTAGAGCATTTATATGGCGTTTCTGCCAAAAATATGCGTACACGTTTAAAGGAATGCCTGACTACTTTAGAAGCGCATTATCATGTTAAGCCCATTATTTACACCTATGTTAGTTTTTACAATAGCTATTTAGGTAGCGAGTTTAATGACTATCCATTGTGGGTGGCGCATTATTTAGAGCCTGATAAGCCAAAAATTACAAGAAACTGGATTTTTTGGCAGCATAGTGAACGTGGTACTGTAAATGGGATTACCCGTTTTGTAGACTTTAACGTGTTTAATGGCGACAGCGCAGCCTTTAAAAAGCTACTGATAAAGCAATAATACCGCTTATAACACTCCTGAGGTATTAACAATTCTTTGTTAAACGATTTGCACTTCTTTAAGTCTTTTTTAAGCAATTTTACATTACAAATCAAGCAAAAGGTCTTTATAAAAGCTGTAACACTTATTTAACAATTACAAAAAAACCTTTGGCACTGTGTTTGCGTATTTAAAAGTATAAAACACGACATAAGATTTTAAATTTTCTCATAAGCAGTTAGTTTTGGTTGCGGCCTCGATTTCCATCGGGGCCAATTTTTTTATACTAACTGATGTGAAGATTTAAAGATGTTCTATTTGCTTTTTAATAATACCCTTGCTGATATGTAGCCAATAGTAGAACCAATTATATCGGCAGCAATATCAATTATGTCGCAAGACCTATTTACCACAAAATATTTTTGAATAAATTCTATAGCTATACCGTAAGCAATACTTAGCAATGTGATGTATAAAAACCATTTGCTACGCTGTGCCTTGTTATAAATAGATTTTTTAAAAGGATAGCTAAACGCAAATACTAAAACTGTAAATAACCCTAAATGAACAATTTTATCGAAATTAATTTTTGCAGCCCATGGTAGGTCTGGCAATTTTTGCCCTGGTAAAGTGAATAGGTAAAATGTAAATGCTAAGTAAGCAATGGCTGGTAAAAATTGTGTAAAACGTAAGGTTTTCAAGATGATGATTTTGTGCAAAAATAAGGGGACTAAGAATAGCCCCCTTCCATCTGAAAAAACCCGCTATTGATTAGCAATTTTGTTAAAACTTGTGCATGATATACGATAGGCTCAAGTATTAGGTTTGCTAAGTAGAAAAATTATTTTGGTTTAAACATTTTGCTGTAACATTGCAGCGGAAACAAACTGACTACTGTTTAGTCATCTCACTAACCCTTCAGTTTTTCTCCTTCCATTTATCAAGTAACCGATTTTTAGTTTCAAACTTTGTAAGACTGGGTTCATTGACTACAAGTCCCTCGATTTTATTATCTCAAAACAATTTATGTACGACATTTTGCAATTAAACAACATGCTGCTTCCTGAGCTATTAGATGCGGCAGAACAGATGGAACTTACAGACCTAAAAGGATTAGACAAACAAGCACTCGTTTATAAAATATTAGATGGTCAGGCTATTAAAGAAAGTGCTACTGCTGAAAATGCAGCACCACGCAAACCTCGTAGTCGTAAAACAACCTTAAAAACATCTACTGCAAATGGTACTGAAGAGGCAGAAATAATGCCACCATCACCAAAAGTAGAGGAGCCAATTGCAGCACCTACAGAAGTTATTGCGTCTGCAGAAGCTATGACACCACAAAGCGAAGCAACCAATAATAGAGAGCCAAGAAAAAGGCAACCAATAAAACCAGCACCACGTAAGCCAAAAGTTGAAGTAGACGACTTGCAACTAAGCCTTGCAGAACAAATGCTTCAAGCTACTGAAAACAGAATAAGCGATGTAATGCCTGCTGATATTGCACAAAGCATTGCCAACGAAGAAGCACAGCAAGAAGGCGAAAATGAAATAACTGAACAAGCACCAGAAAGCATTACACAACAACAACCAGAAAGACGCCAAAACTTCCGCCGTGAACCGGTGTTTAATATTGAGTTTGATGGTATTATACCAGGTGAAGGTGTACTAGAAATGATGCCGGATGGTTATGGCTTTTTACGTTCATCTGACTACAATTATTTAAGCTCGCCTGATGATGTGTATGTATCTCCAAGTCAAATTAAATTATTTGGCCTAAAAACTGGTGATACCGTTTCAGGTTCTGTGCGTCCACCAAAAGAAGGTGAAAAATATTTTGCCCTATTAAAAGTAGATGGCATTAACGGTAAAAGACCAGACGAGGTAAGAGACCGTGTACCATTTGACTATTTAACGCCATTATTTCCGTTTGAGAAGTTGAACTTGTTCACTTCACCATCTAATTATAGCACACGTATTATCGATTTGTTTACACCAATTGGTAAAGGTCAGCGTGGTTTAATAGTAGCCCAACCAAAAGTGGGTAAAACCATGTTACTAAAAGAAGTGGCTAATGCTATTGCGGCTAATCATCCAGAATGCTACTTGATGGTAGTATTGATAGATGAAAGACCAGAAGAGGTGACCGATATGGAAAGAAGTGTAAATGGTGAGGTAATTGCTTCAACGTTTGACGAACCAGCTGAAAAACACGTAAAAGTGAGCGCTATGGCTTTGCAAAAAGCTAAACGCTTGGTAGAATGTGGTCATGATGTGGTGATATTGCTAGATAGTATTACACGTTTGGCAAGAGCCCACAATACGGTAGCGCCAAGTAGCGGTAAGGTATTAAGTGGTGGTGTTGAGGCTAATGCGATGCAAAAACCAAAACAGTTTTTTGGTGCGGCACGTAAAATAGAAAACGGCGGTTCATTAACCATTTTAGCAACTGCTTTGATAGAAACAGGTAGCAAAATGGATGAGGTGATTTTTGAAGAATTTAAAGGTACTGGTAATATGGAATTATTGCTAGATAGAAGATTGGCTAATCGTAGAATCTTCCCAGCTATTGATTTGGTTGGTTCTAGTACAAGGCGTGACGACTTATTGTTAGATAAAGATGTATTGTCTCGTATTAATATTTTACGCTTGTTCTTAAATGATATGAATACGGAAGAAGCGATGAATGAATTGCTAAAACGTATGCGTGGCACTAAAAGCAATGAAGAGTTTTTAGCAAGTATGAATAGATAGTTTTAAACACATAGATATTTAGTTAAGTAAAGACCACATAGATTTAAAAGATTTATGTGGTCTTTGTTTTTTATGTTGCTATATGGTGAATCTTTTGCTACAATAATTTTTTAAATTATTCATAGTCTTTAATCACATTTTACGAACAAACCCTTACTTTTGCCGTCCTTTCACAAAATAGTGGTAATGGTCGCTACTATATCGTTGAAACAATATTGATGGTTTAGTAAAATTTAAAAGCATGAAACAAACATTTCAACCACATAAAAAACGCCGTAAAACTGTACATGGTTTTCGTAAGCGTATGCAATCTGCAAATGGCCGTAAAGTATTAGCAAGCCGCAGAGCAAAAGGCCGTAAGAAACTTACCGTTTCTAGCGAGAAAGGATTAAAATAAACAATTACCGTTGTTAAAAAGCGGTTGTTAGATAGATATTTAAGACGGTTACAAGCAATTGTAATCGTCTTTTTTATTGTTACAGGGTTCATCTTATTTTTACTACATAATAGTTATGGCCACATTTACTTTTAACAAACAAGAGAAACTAAAAAGCCGAAAGCTTACCAAGCAATTATTTGCTGAGGGAAAGTCGTTTTTAGTATTTCCAATAAAAGTGGTGTACTTGCCTGTGAGCGAGCCTATAGATTTTCCTATAAAAATTGGTGTAAGTGCAAGTAGCCGAACATTTAAACATGCGGTAGATAGAAACCGAATAAAACGTGTGATGCGAGAACAATATCGTTTAAACAAATTGCCATTACACGAATACATTACAGCCAATAATCAGCAGGTAGCTGCTTTTTTCCTTTACATTAATAAAACGTTACCAGAAGCAGGATTGATAGAAAAGAAAATGCCCATTATTATACAAAAACTAATAGCCGCCTTGCATGAAACTACTGCTACAACTGCTTAGTTTGCCATTAATAGGGCTTATTAAGTTTTACCAATACGTTATTTCGCCAGTGCTTGGGCCAAAATGCCGCTACGCACCTACTTGCTCGCATTATGGGCTTGAAGCTATCAAAAAATACGGGCCTTTTAAAGGTGGTTGGCTAGCTGTTAAGCGCATTGCTTCTTGCCATCCTTGGGGTGGCCATGGTTACGATCCTCTGCCATAAAAGAAGTGATAGGAACACTGATGACACTGATTAAGCGGATAATCGTAGATTATAGTAGTGTGGGACTAAAAGTTTCTTTCTGTGTAAATCTGTTTCATCAGCGGTATCAACGTTCCCATCAGATTTTCATTTCAATCATTAAATTCAGTGGTCTATCTTCGTTTTTATGACAGGTATAGACAGCGTAGAAATAAGCCAAGCCATTGTACACAAAGTGGGCAATCCTTCTCGTGGCGAAGACTTAAAATTATCAGCCAATACTTTATCGTTGAACGATGGTATTGTAAGAGGTATTTTGGCTAAGTATTTTTTAGCACCTTTTAATGTAAATGAGCAATACTATTTTACCCATATCAGTGATATTGGCCTTAATGAAGTGTATAGCTATGTAGGGCAAATATTTGACAATCCTAAAAAGTTTGCTTCACAATCTGCTTTGCTAGCCACCTTTCTTTTCAATAAAAGCACACACGTAAAAGTAAAAGAAGGCGAAATGTATGTGGTGCATTTTAAAAATGTACCGTTTGACACCGAATATGTAGAAGCGATAGGCATATTTAAAAGTGAATCGAAAGAAACGTTTTTAAAAGTATTTCCACATGGGCAAGGCTGGGAAGTAGCAGCAGAAGATGGCATTAACATAAATAAGCTAGATAAGGGTTGTTTAATTTTTAAGGTAAATAGAGAGCAAGGTTATGTGGTGTGTGTGGTAGATGCAACCAACAAGCAAAACGATGCGCAATATTGGATAAACGAGTTTTTGCACGTAACACCTTATGCTGATAGTTACCATAGCACTAACAATGCTTTGAGTATGGCCAAATTGTTTATAAGCACAGAGATAGCCGAGCAATTTGACGTCAATAAAAGTGACCAAATAGACATGCTAAACCGTAGCATGGAATATTTTAAAACAAAAGAGAATTTTCAGTTTGAAGAGTTTGCAGAAGAAGTGATTCATCACCCAGAAGTAATGGAAGCTTTTACCAATTACAAGCAGGTGTACGAGCAAGCCAAGCAAGTAGCTATTGACGATGAATTTGCCATTCACGTATCGGCAGTAAAAAAGCAAGAGAAGCTGTTTAAAAGCATCTTAAAACTCGACAAAAACTTTCACGTATACATTCATGGGCGTAAAGACTTAATAGAACGTGGCTACGATGAAGTAAAAGGTAAAAACTTCTACACTTTGTATTTTGATGAAGAATCATAAACCGTCACTTTTAAGGATTTGCAAGATGTACAATTGAAGGAACGATTATTGCAAGCAATGATACAAGAATGGATTTCAGTAGTTGATAAAGTATAACTAAACATAGCCCTTTGCCTATACATCCTTATATAACACTCGTTTTAGCCTGGTTAGCATTTGGCATGTTGCATAGTATTTTGGCTTATCAACCATTAAAAAATAGGCTAGAAAAATGGCTTAAAGCCAAGTATAAATACTACCGACCAAGCTATTCAATATTTGCCACTATTAGTTTAGCATTGGTAGTTTGGTATCATGTTTCCATTACTAAACAATGGCTTTGGCAGCCATCGTTGGTACAAAAAATAGTGGCTGGTTTATTAGTAGTTATAAGCAGTGCTTTAATGCTTTTGTGCATGAAAAAATACTTTGCCGATTTAAGTGGTATCGATGCATTAACAGGCAAGCAAGCCAAGGTACACTTAGAAACAACGGGCATTCATACAGTGGTGCGCCACCCGCTGTACACAGTAACCATACTTTTTGTGTGGAGTTTGTTTTTATGGCAACCATTAGCTAGCAATACTGTAAGTTGCATGTGCATTACGCTTTACACCCGCATTGGTATTTATTTTGAAGAAAAGAAGCTTATAAAATTATTTGGTAAAGCTTATCAATTGTATCAGGTAAGTGTGCCTATGCTAGTGCCTAAATTGTTCTAATTACTAAAACCATATTGAATGTGCTTTTCGGCTATTGCGAGCTTTAGTGCTGGCACAGTATTAACAACCGCTGGTATTATTACTACGCAAAAAGTACAATCAAAATCGCAGCTAGCGTTTGCGGCAATACCATTGTTGTTTGGTATTCAGCAATTGAGCGAAGGCTTTGTATGGCTAAGTTTAACGCATCAGCAATATGCCCATTGGCAGCAAGCCGCTACACATGCGTTCTTGTTTTTTGCCCATGCTTTGTGGCCAGTTTGGGTGCCTTTTGCAGCGTTATTGTTCGAGACTAAGCAGCCTCAAAAAACCATTCTCTTTGTCTTTTTTATTTTAGGCTTGATATTGAGCCTTGGTGAGATTTATTGCCTATCTGCCTATCATGTAGAAAGCAGAATTTATGGTAAACACATAGAGCACTTAATCACTTACCCTAGACCATTTGTAGCAGTAAGCGAAATTGTATATGGCATTGTTACACTAGTACCTTGCTTTGTTAGTAGTTTTAAAAAAATGCGTTGGTTTGCTATTGTATTGGCTACATCATTAGTACTTACAGGCATCTTTTATCAAGCTTGGTTAATATCGGTATGGTGCTTTTTTGCAGCTTTATTAAGCGTTATTATCTATCGTATTTTGGCTTTGCAAAATAAAATTAGCATGCAGGATGCTTAATTTATAGCAAGCATTTATATTTAGGCACTAAATACATTTTTGCCATGAGTTATCAACCAGATAGCAATCGCTATCAAAAAAAAATGCAGTATCGCAAATGCGGTAATAGCGGTATTAAATTGTCTGCTTTATCACTTGGTCTTTGGCATAATTTCGGTGATGTAGATGTGGTAGACAATTGCAAAGCTATTTTAAAAACAGCCTTCGATAACGGTATTACACACTTCGATTTAGCAAATAATTATGGTCCACCACCAGGTAGCGCCGAAACCAATTTTGGTAAAATTTTAAAAGAAGAATTTAGTGGTTATAGAGACGAAATGATTATCTCGTCTAAAGCGGGTTATTACATGTGGCCGGGTCCTTATGGTGAATGGGGTAGCAAAAAATACATGGTATCTAGCATGGATCAAAGTTTGAAACGCATGCAGCTAGACTATGTTGATATTTTCTATCATCACAGGCCAGATCCTGATACACCACTAGAAGAAACCATGGCTGCGCTTGACTTGTTTGTAAGGCAAGGTAAAGCCTTGTATGTAGGTGTGTCTAATTATCCTGCAGACCAAGCTGCTAAAGCATTTGAGATATTAAAACAACTAGGTACGCCTTGTTTAATTCATCAACCAAAATACTCAATGTTTGAGCGCTGGGTAGAAGGCGGCTTGCTAGATGTACTAGAACAATATGGTGTAGGTTGTATACCATTTTCGCCACTAGCACAAGGCTTGCTCACCAATAAATATTTGCATGGTATACCAGAAGGTTCAAGAGCTACAAAAGGTGTGTTTTTAAAGCCAGAACAAATAACAGAAGACAAGCTAAGCATCATTAAACAACTAAACGAACTAGCTGTTTCTCGTAACCAAACTTTGGCACAAATGGCATTGGCGTGGTTGCTAAAAGATAAGCGTGTAACCAGTGTATTAATTGGTGCAAGTAGGCCAGAACAGTTACTAGATTCAATGCAGTGTTTAGATAATTTAGACTTTAGCACAGAAGAGTTAACTAAAATAGAAGCGATTTTAAAAGGATAATTAGCAGCAAAGTAGTACATACAAAAAGAGGGCTAAAAACTTACGTTTTTAGCCCTCTTTTTTATTAATCTCATGCAAAGCTTACGCTTTTTTTACTGCTGGTTTTGCTGTGCTAGCATCAGCAGTTTTAGTTTCTTTTTTGTCCATTTTTTTACCACACTCTTTACCATCCATTTTCTTGCAGCATTCTTTGTCTTTGCTACATTTTTTATCTTTCTTTCCACCTTCGTGTGCAAATACAGCACCCATTACTAAAGTAGCTGCTGCTAGTACAAATAATTTTTTCATATTGGTTTGTTTTAAATTTTTGTAAAATAAAAGTAAGATAGTTTTAGCAATAGCTACCAATTCTCTTTGTTAAAAATTACCAAGTAGCCAAAACTGTAACACCACCTTTTACTACTTCGTTTAGTTGAACATTCACTTTTGTGCCTACAGGCAATAAAATATCTACACGGCTACCAAATTTTATAAAGCCATATTCTTCTGTTTGTTTTACTTGCTGGCCTACAGTGGTGTAATTACAAATTCTTTTTGCCAAAGCACCCGCAATTTGCTTGTACAAAATAGTACCGTAGTTGTTCTTTACTGCAACGCTCCAGCGCTCATTTTCGGTTGAACTTTTAGGATGCCAAGCCACCAAATATTTACCTTTATGATATTGATTATAAATTACTTCGCCACTCATAGGGTTGCGGTTTACGTGCACATTGGCCGGGCTCATAAAAACGCTTACTTGTATGCGTTTATCTTTAAAATATTCCTCGTCTACAATCTCTTCTATCACTACCACTTTACCATCGGCAGGGCAAATAATTTGGTTATCTGCAATGGTTAATGGCCTGTTTGGAATTCTAAAAAACGATACTAAAAACAAAAACAAACCAAGTGTTAGCACAAAAATAATGAGTGTAACAGTGGGCCAAGTACCACTTAAAAATGTAAACGATAATACATTTACGATGCCGAATATCAGCGCACCAATACCAATAGATTGGTAACCTTCTCTGTGAATTGTCATGCTGCAAATATGCGAGATTTTTTGCTAAACCTTAGTAACTAAGCCGCTTTACAGCATCTTTTATTAGCTTAATAAACATAAATTTATTTGGTCACCAGCATTTGTACTACTATTTAGCTTTGGTTGCGTCGCATGCCGACCTTTTTGTCGGCATCCCGATGTTACACTTGAATCGGGACTTGTACGTTCTTATTGCTTAGCGGTAGTACTAAAAAGTGAAAAGCCCAAGCAATATTTGCTTGGGCTTTCTTAAAAGTATATCAACCAGCTATTAGTTTAGTACCGCTTCTGTTTTTTCTATGGTAAACTTATCCTTCAGTTCTAGAATATTTTTCCAGCCGCCTACAATGTTTCTAATATTGTGTATGCCTTGGCGCTTTAATAGCGATGATGCAATAACACTTCTATAACCGCCAGCACAATGCACATAAATATTTTGATCGTCCTCTAGGTTTACCATACTGGCTGGGTCCATCATATCATCTAAAGGAATGTTGATAGATTGCTTTAAATGACCATCACCATATTCTGCTTCTTTGCGCACATCTACCACCAATAGTTTCTCATCAAAAGGAATATCCATTGCTAGTTCATCTACCTCTACATCTATCAGCATGTCTATTTTTTCGCCAGCGGCTTGCCAAGCATCGAAGCTACCATCCAAATAGCCTACCATTTTCTCAAACCCTACACGTGCAAGTCTTGTAATGGTTTCTTTTTCTTTGCCTATTTCTGTTATTAAAACAATGCTTTTATCAAATGGCAATAAGCTGCCAGCCCATTCTGCAAAGCGGCCTTCTAGCCCTATAAATATTGAACCTGTTACAAAGCCATTTGTGAAAACATCGGCACGTCTAGTATCTAGTACTATAACATCATCATCTGCGGCAATAGCTTTAAAAGCGGCTATTGACAATGGTTTCAACGCTTTCTCAAAAATGCTAGTAAGGCTTTCGTAACCTTCTTTGTTAATTTTAGCATTAATTGGAAAATACTGCGGTGGCGCAGCCAAGCCTTCTGTTACAGCAGTTACAAATTCTTCTACCGTTAGTGGTTGCAAGGCATAGTTAGTGGCTTTTTGCTCACGAATAGTGCTATACGTTTCTGGGCCTAAATTTTTGCCACAGCTACTACCTGCGCCATGTGCAGGATACATAATTACATCATCTACTAAAGGGATGATTTTTTCTTGTAAGCTTTTGTAAAGCATTGCTGCAAGGTCTTGCGTAGTTAAAATTTCACCTTTTTGTGCAAGATCTGGCCTACCTACATCACCTACAAACAATGTATCGCCAGTAAAAATAGCATGAGGTTTTTGCTGTTCATCTTTTACCAAAAAACAACTACTTTCTAGTGTGTGGCCAGGTGTGTGTAATACTTCTACAGTAATATCGCCAAGCTTAAATGTTTCGCCATCTTTTGCTACATGTACAGGAAAGCTAGTACGTGTATCTGGGCCATAAACAATAGTAGCGCCTGTGGCAGCTGCAAGGTCTAAGTGACCACTTACAAAGTCAGCGTGAAAGTGTGTTTCAAAAATGTATTTAATGGTGGCTTTACGCTCTGTTGCTAGTTGTAAATATTCGTCAATATCTCTTAATGGGTCTACCACAGCGGCTTCGCCATTGCTTTCTATGTAGTAAGCTGCTTCGCTAATACAGCCTGTATATAATTGTTGTATAAACATAATTCTACCTAAATATTTCTGCAAAAATAAGCACAAGTGCCTTGCTAATTGCTTTTACTTGGTAGCGGCTACTTGTTGAAATTAGAAATAGACCTCTTCGACAATTAGGTTCGTCTTCGCGAGATTGGGTTCGTGTCTTCACCACAGGTGTACGAAAGATATTTATGAGGTGTTACACAATAAAACTTCATTTAGTTTTTCAGGATTTCCACCACACATTCT